>VFKN01000032.1 GCA_009885525.1 Anaerolineaceae bacterium
ACAAAGGGATACAAAGGAAAAGCCTTTTCATTAATTAAAACCTTCGTGTACTTTGTGTCACTTCGACAGGCTCAGTACAAGCCTTCGTGTTTAAAGACCTTTTTTCAGTGCAGTCATGTATGGCAACTAAATTTAATCACTTTGTTATGTTTATTATATAGTCTTCGATTATACTTAAAAAATCATTATTTCTTCCGCAGTGAATCACTTATGAACTCTGACGACATCGAAAAAATTGAACTTGAATTATTTCTGGATACCCTCCACCGTCGCTATGGGTATGATTTTCGACACTATGCGCGCGCTTCGGTGCGCCGGCGCGCAAGATATATTCTCAGCAAATCGGGGCATAAGCGTTTAAGCGACCTAATTCCGCTTCTTTTACACGATGAAGATTTCGCCAACAAAGTCATTTATGATTTTTCCATCACGGTTACGGAAATGTTCCGCGACCCGGATTTTTATTGCGCAGTCAGGGACAAAGTAACTCCGTACCTGCAAACCTATCCGTTCATTAAAGTTTGGGCGGCGGGTTGCGCGACCGGCGAGGAAGTGTACTCGCTTGCGATCCTGCTTCAGGAAGAGGGTTTGTATAACCGGACGAAAATTTACGCGACAGATTTCAACGATCTCGCCCTCAAAAAAGCCGCGGAGGGAATCTATCAATTGAAGGATGTGCGGCAATATACTGCCAATTATCAAAAGGCGTGCGGCACGCGTTCCTTTGCGGATTACTACCACGCAGAATACGACTCTGCCATTATGGATCAGTCACTTAAATCCAATATCATTTTTACCAATCATAACCTCGTGGCAGATGGTCCTTTCAGCGAAGTGCAAGTCATCTTCTGCCGCAATGTGTTGATCTATTTTGATCGCAGCCTGCAAAACTGGGTGTTGAATATGTTTGCCAACAGCCTGAGTCGCGGCGGGTTTTTATGCCTGGGTTCCAAGGAAACGCTCGAATTCTCCTCTGTGTACGACCAGTTCAAAGTGATAGATGCGGAAGAACGCATCTATCAGAAAAAGGTTTAGATGTCGAAGATCCGCAACAAATATCAGGCGGTTGTCATCGGCGCTTCTGCGGGCGGGACCGTCGCTTTGCAGAAAATACTTTCAGCGCTGCCCGTGAATTTTCCGCTGCCAATTGTTGTCGCCCAACATTTACATCCATTGCAAGATGGCGCCGCAATCATCTATTACGCGGGCGGCAGCGCGCTGACTGTCAAAGACGCGGATGAGAAAGAATCCGTCCGCGCCGGTTTTGTTTATTTCGCGCCGCCCAATTATCATCTGTTGATCGAAGATGACCGCACGTTTTCATTATCTATTGATTCAAAAGTTCACTTCACACGCCCGTCGGTGGACGTGTTGTTTGAAAGCGCAGCGGATGCCTACGGCGCGGGCTTGATTGGCATCGTGCTCAGCGGCGCAAATCAAGATGGCGCGGCTGGACTTTTACGCATCAAACAACGCGGCGGTTTGATCATCGCCCAAGACCCGCAGGATGCCGAGGTGAGTTATATGCCGAATGCCGCCATTGAGATTGCAAACCCCGATCACATCCTCAAGGCTGAAGAGATGCCCGCTTTTTTGGTTAGATTGATCAGCGGCTAGATCGCAAATTAGCCAGACATTACGGAGATATATGCAAGATACCATTTCTTCCTCGTTGAATACGCCGTTATGGCAACGCGCCTGGCAAGCCTTGACAAGAGCGCACCCTTCCTTCACGGGTATTGATGATATTCGCCGTTCGCGGATGACGATGGTGTTTTCGCTTGCCATGGGCATCCTGTGTTTTGTCGGCGGCGCCGCCTCTTTTGCCAATCAGGGTTTCCGCACCGGGGTTCTGATCTTATGGTTAATAACTGCTATCTGCGCGGGCAGTTATTTTGTTGCGCGCACCCGCTATTATCAAATTGGCGCGCTGCTCATCACCTGGCTTTTCTCGGCTTGCGGCTACGCCGTGGCCGTCACCCGCCCTGATGATATTTCTGGCGCGTTATTTTCATTCATCCCGCTGTCATTGATTTTGGCTGGCGGTTTGTTGTCCTTTTGGAATCAAATCATTTTGACGGTTTTCAATGTAATCGCCACGGCTGCCTTCCCGTTTTTCGTTCCCGCTGCGACAGGCACGGGACGCGATGCCGGAATTTTCCTGTCGCTTGGACTCGTTATCATTGTGATCTCCGGCTTTCGCGACCTGCTGGATGCCAGCCGCATGCTCGCGGAACGACAGCAGGCAGGCGAACGCTTGAACGATCAATTTGAAATGCAGAAGCTGGCGGCGCAGGCTTCTGCCAAGTTCATCAACATCCCGGTTGAGGAGATGGGCAGCACAATTCAACAGACCCTCAGGGAAATCGGTGTGCTGTCGCGCATTGATCGCTGTTACCTGTTTTTATATTCCAACAATCAAACCCGCGCCGACTGCGCCTACGAATGGTGTGCAGAGGGTATTAAAGCGGATATCCAAAACTTGCAAAATTTGGCGGTTGTTCCCACTTCGTGGTGGGCAAGCCGTATCTTGCGCGGTGAAGTCATTGCCATCTCGCGCGTGGCAGATTTGCCTGTCGAGATGGAGGCGTTTGCCAAAGACTTGCGCGAGCAGGGTATTAAATCCCTAATTGCTGTGCCTATTAAGTACGGCGCGCAGGTGATCGGCTACATCGGTTCCGGCGTCGAACGCGCTGAAAAGATATGGAGTGAAAGTAATATCACCCTGCTCCAAATGATCGGCGATATTTTCGCCAATGCGTTGGAGCGCAAACGAACCGAGATCGAAGCCGAGACCCTGCGCAGGAATATAGAAGCGCAATCGTGGTTTACGCTCGGACAGGCGCAGCTTGCCGAAAAGATACGCGGCGATCTGGATATTCCCACGCTGGCAAATAATGTCACTTCGTTTTTATGCAGTTATCTGGGTGCGCATACCGGCGCATTGTTCCTCGCTTCGGGCAAGGCGCTGAAATTAACCGGACGTTACGCGTACGTGGAACATAAAAATAGAAAGAGTGAATTTCTTTTTGGCGAATCTCTGGTCGGCGAAGCGGCAAAGGCAAACCGGATTTTCAAGTTGGCTGAGATGCCCGAACACGCGCCGCTGGTTTCCTCCGCACTGGGCGATGCGAAGCCGAATCAAATTTTGATCGCGCCCATCGCAGCCGACGGACGCGTCTTTGGCGTGGTGGAACTTGCCACGCTGCAAGAATTTTCCGCCGAGCACGAGACGTTTTTACAGCGCGTTTCAGAAAGCGTTGCCATTGCATTTCGCACCGCGCAGACGCGCGTACAGGTCAACGAGTTGCTCACTCAATCCCAGAGTCAGGCGGAGGAATTACAAGCGCAGCAAGAAGAACTGCGCGCTTCCAATGAAGAGTTACAGGCGCAATCTGAGAGTTTTAAATCTGCCCGCGGGCAAAAGGATCAATCATAAATGGAAGCGATTAAACGATTTTTTGCTCCTCCCGTTTTCGCGGGTGATGAAGAAAAAACGCGCGCAGCAGAACTTGTCAACACGATGTTGCTCACACAGATTGGGATCTTTTCCCTTGCACTTGTCACACTGCCTTTTTCCGGGACTCGACCAGCGCTCATACAGGTGATTGTGGGATTTATGTTCCCGGCATTTTTGCTTGCGCTGCTGGCTTTTTTACGGCGCGGTTACGTGATCGGGACGGGCATTGCCATATTGGTATTAATCACGCTGACAACAAGTTTTTCAGTGGCGGCAAGAGGAACCATCCGCGAGCCGCTCCTGACCATGTTCATTCTTGTCAGCATTTTTGCAGGCTTGGTCATGGGTCGCCGCGCGGCTATCTTGAGCGTCGCTGTCAATATTTTGATTATTGCCGGGCTCGCTTATGGAGAAATAAACCGACTCTTGCCGCCGCCTGAAAGTAGTACCAACTCCCAACACGTTGTCTTTTTTGCCATGGCGGGCATACTCACTGTTGTTTTGCTAAATCAAGCGCTGCGCAGAATTGACACGTCGCTAAAACTTGCCGATGTAAAACAGGATGAATTGGTTGCCTTGAACAAAGAGTTGAGCACCTTAAACCTTGAATTGGAACAGCGCGTGGCAGATCGCACCCGCGCCGCGGAGTTTGCACAGCATCAAGCCGAAGCGCAGGCATGGTCTATGCGCGGACATGCGCAACTCTCCGAGCAGATGCGCGGCGAATTGGATCTGCCCACGCTGACGAATAATATCACCAGCCATTTGAGTCATTATATCGGCGCGCAGACAGGCGCATTGTTTGTCGCTTCGGGTGGCGTGTTGAAGTTGACCGGACGTTACGCCTACGTGGAACGCGCGGGTCAAAAGAGCGAATTTCGCTTGGGTGAAAGTTTGGTCGGCGAAGCGGCGAAGTCAAAACGAATCATTCTCGTGGATGACATCCCCGCGGATGCGCCGCTGGTTTCCTCCGCGCTGGGAGAATCTATTCCGCGCCAGATATTAATCGCCCCATTTGAATCAAACGGTCAGGTTCTGGGCGTGATCGAATTTGCGACACTGACTCAATTTACGCCTGAACATCAGGATTTTTTAAAGCGCGTCTCTGAAAGCGTGGCGATCGCATTGCTTACCGCGCAAATTCGCGTTCATGTTGACGAATTGCTGGCGCAGTCACAACGACAGGCTGAGGAATTACAGGCACAGGAAGAAGAACTGCGCGCATCCAATGAAGAACTGCGTGTCAGAGCAGAATTGAAATAATTTTTTATAGGTAATGCAAAATCAGTACTTCACGAAAATGCTTCGTAGTGGCGACTTTAGTCGCTTTTTAGCCGACCGACTGAAGTCGTTACTACGTTTTCATGATCTACTGAAAATAGAAATACGTTATCTGTTTATGTCCAATTACACCTTTATATTTTTCAACCTAAAAGGAGATTTATCATGAAAAAAATATTTTTGTTAATGTCCGTATTAATCCTGTTGGTACTGGTGACATCTTGTGCAGGACCATCCGCACCTGCGCAGTCAAACCCGGCCCCGGTCCAGGCGGCTGGCCGCGCCGAAGGAGAATTACAGCTTTTCACAGAAGAATTGCCGCCCATTACCTTTAGTCAAGATGGCAAGGCTACCGGTCTCGCGGTGGAAGTTGTGCAGGGAATTATAAAACGCAGCGGAAAGGATATTCCCATTCAGGTAGTGCCCTGGGCGCGCGGATACAAAGCCGCTCAAGAGGAAACTCTGACGGGCCTGTTTACGATGACCCGCAGCGAACAGCGCGAGAAACTATTTAAATGGGTTGGACCTCTTACGCAGGAGGAGACCAGTTTCTATGTCCTCAAAGATTCGAAGATCACCATTAACAACCTGGAAGATGCAAAAACAGTCAACCTCATTGGCGACGTTACCGAATACAGTTCAACTCAGTATCTGACGGAACAGGGATTTACCAATCTGGATATCTCAGCTGATCCAAACGCCTTGATCAGAAAACTAATGGCAGGCAGGATTCCCGTGATGGTGAATACAAATACATCGTTTGGCGCCTTATTAAAAGACAATAATGCCAACCTTGAAGATGTCAAAGTTCTTTACACTTTTATCACGACACAAAGTTACCTCGCTTTTTCCCTGGACACCCCGGATGAACTGGTACAGCAATGGCAGAAGACACTGGATGAGATGAAAGCCGACGGCACTTTTGCTCAGATATACGGAAAATGGCTGCCGGGTGAAGTCCCTCCGCAATAAGATCGTGATTCCAATTTACAGTATGTACAAAACCGCCATTGTTTAAAAGAACGCCTTAATAAATCAATCTCTGAAAAAGAACAACGGAGTGAATATAATGAAAGATTCAATTTCAAAGGAAGCCTCTGCCAACCGCAGGAGAACACTAGCCGGGAGTCTGGCTTTGTGGCTCTCAGTTATCGTAACGGGCATTATCGCACTTCTTGGCTTCGTTTACTTTTTCATCACCATAAATCAGGCACAAAGCGCTCTGACTCAACAAACCACACACAGGGTTGAGGAACTGGCAAGTGTTTTTTCCATACCCACATGGAATCTGGATAAAGTTGCGATAAAGCAAATCGCGATATCGTATCAAGTGGTGGAGAATGTGGCTGCCATACGCGTCCTTGATGATACCGGCGGCATCTTATATGAAAGCGTAAGTAATGAAGATGGGCTGATCGTTGAAACCCGTCCGATTATCTTCAATAAGCAGAAAGTTGGCCTTGTTGAACTTAACATTTCCACGCAACAGATCACTCAATTGAGAAGAAGCATCCTTTTTCAGGTGCTTGTCGTTGCAGCCGTAGTCGTTGCCACGATCTTGATTGCCACATGGTTGCTATTGCAAAACTTTTTGGGTGTGCCGCTGGCGGTTTTGACCAAGGGCATCCGCGGATTCGCAGGCGGCAACTACAATTTGCGCCTAAGCCCGCTTGCACAGGATGAATTGAATGCCATTGTCGAACAATTTAATGCCATGGCTGATCAAATCCAGATGGACAATCAAGTGCTGGAACAGCGCGTGGCAGAGCGCACCGCCGTAGCAGAAAGCGCGCGCGCAGAATCTGAATCTGCCCGCGCGAGTCTCGAAGCACAGATCTGGCTGGCAACGGGGCAAACCCAACTTGCAGACGCGATGCGCGGCGAGCAGAGTATTTCTCAACTGGCGGAGAGCGTGATCGCGCAATTATGTCAATATACTGGCATACAGGCAGGCGCATTGTTCTTATTGAATGAAAAGACTTTGAATCTTGCAGGTCGTTACGCCTTTGCAGAAAGACCCGGTTTTAGCGGTACGTTTCAACTTGGCGAGGGTTTAGTGGGACAATCTGCCGCGGATGGGAAAGTAATGTTCTTGGAAGATATTCCATCTGATACGCTGGTGATCTCCACTGGCTTGGTGGATATGAAACCGCGTCAACTGGCTGCCGCGCCTTTCTATGCAAATGGGGAGGTGGTAGGTGTGATCGAACTGGCAACACTTTCTCAATTTACGCAAAACCACCTCGAATTATGGAATCGTATATCTGAAAGCATTGGCTCTGCATTCAACACCGTACAAACGCGGCAGAGGCTTGCCGAGTTGTTGATGGAATCACAGGCACAGGCTGAAAATCTAAAAGCCGCGCGCATGATTAAAGTACAGAAGGATGAAGCGTAATGGAAATGATCAAAAGATTTTTCTCAGCGCCAGTTTTTGAAGGGGATGAAGAAAAGACAAATTCTGCCCGGCTGCTGCATCAGGTACTTATGGCGAGTTGGAGTTTGCCCGTTGTGATTTTCGTTGTCGCCCTTTTGAATCCGCCTATGCGTCCATACATCATTCCCACAGGAATCGTTCTTGTGATAACTTTTGTAACTCTAACGATTCTCAACCGCGCCGGCAGGGTGAGGCTTGCCAGTAATATTTTGGTCGGGATGTTATTAATCATCGTTACTTATTTAGACTTTAATAACGCCGGCGAACCTCGTCCGCTTTTATTGGTAGCCGTAATTCCGATCATGATGGGCGGCTTGTTGCTTGGGGGACGTGAAGCAATTGTGGCAGCCGTTTTGCTCGCCTTTCAGCATACAGTCATGGTTATCCTTCATATGCAGGGGATCATTGAACCGCGTGGCGCACCCCCAACCCAGCCTCAGAATATCGTGGTTACGATTACAGGTTTTATCGTGATTGGGTTTATGTTGCGACTCGCCATCAACAAGGCACAGGCGGCATTGACCCGAGTAGGGGAAAACGAATCTGAATTGAAAATCAGAAACCGCGAATTAAAGGAACTGAGCGCGTCCCTGGAGCAGCGCGTGGCAGACCGTTCTGCCGTTGCCGATGAAGCCCAAGCCGCGTTGCGCGCGCAGCTGGATGAGATCAACGCGATTTCGCGCATCTCCGAATCCATGCGCGGTGAGCAGGACCTGGTGTCGCTTTCACAGACTGTTTTGCGCGAGTTGTGCATCTCAACTGGCGCGGTGATGGGCGCGATGTTCGTGCGCGAAGGCGGATTGCTTCGCCTGGTGGGGAGTTACGCGTACACACGCCGCAAGAATGTTTCCAATGGTTTTTATCTCGGTGAGGGACTCATCGGTCAGGCTGCGTTGGAAAAACAAACTATCCTGATCGCCAATGCGCCGCAGGATTATGTCAGCATTGCTTCGGGCATGTTGGAACTCGCGCCGCGCGTCATCATGGCAATTCCTTTTATGCGCGATGATAACGTCATCGGCGTGATCGAGCTGGCGTCATTGAAAGAATTCACGGTTGGGCAAATGGCTTTGCTTAATAAAGCCATCGAGAATATTGCCATCGCATTCAGCACGGCGCAGGCGCGTACGCAGATCAACACGCTGCTTGAACAAACTCAGGAGCAGGCGCAGGAATTACGCGTGCGTGAAGAGGAACTAAAATCGATCAACGAAGAACTGCATGTGCAGGCTGATAATTTACGCGCTTCACAGGAGCGTTTACGCAAGCAGCAATCCCAACTTGAATCTGCAAATGCCGAGTTGGAGGAACGTACCAGCACTTTACAGGAACAGCGCGTCGTTCTCGACCAGCAAAATAAAGACCTCACTGACGCGCAGGATGAACTCACGCGCAAAGCGGAAGAACTCACCATCGCCAATAAATACAAATCTGAATTCCTCGCGAATATGAGTCATGAACTGCGCACGCCGTTAAATAGTTTACTGATTCTTTCGCGCATGTTCGCCAACAACGATGACGGCAATCTCACATCCGATCAGATCGAGTCCGCGAAGATCATCTTTAATAGCGGTACAGATTTACTTAATCTTATCAATGAGATTCTTGACCTCTCCAAAGTGGAGGCGGGACGCATGACCTTCCACTTTGCGCCAATGGAGCTTGAGAATCTTGCAGGTAATATGCGTCTGGTTTTTGCGCATGTTGCCGAGGAGAAAAATCTCGGCTTTGATATTTCTCTCGCCGCCGGTTTGCTGGCAAACATTGAAGCCGATCAGCAGCGCGTGGAGCAGATCGTCAAGAATTTACTTTCCAATGCGTTTAAATTCACATCCGCAGGCACTGTCAAACTTCGCATTGAGCCCGCAGGCGACATGGTCGCCGTCCGCGTCAGCGATTCAGGCATTGGCATGACGCCCGACCAGCAGAAACTTGTCTTTGAAGCCTTCCAGCAAGCCGATGGTTCGACCAGCCGCAAATATGGCGGCACCGGTCTGGGGTTGACTATCTCGCGTGAGTTGGCATCCCAAATGGGCGGGCGCATCGAATTGACGAGTGAATTGGGCAAAGGCAGCACGTTCTCGCTTTTGCTGCCGATCCAGCGGCCGGCAGGCGAGACTTTATCCGAAGCCGCATCGGGCGTTGACTCTGCTCCGAAAATGGAAGATCAAACTCGAGCGGAGTCGGACGCGCCGCGCGCGAAAATCCCCACAGTAAAATCCAGTTCCGTTTCCAAATCCAAACCGTTTGTAGATGATGACCGCGCTCAGATCAAAAAAGGCGACAAGATTTTACTGGTCATCGAAGACGATGTAAATTTTGCAAAAGTTGTAATGGATTACGGGCGCAAAAAAGATTTCAAATGCGTAGCGGCAGGTGATGGCGAGGGCGGGTTGCAGCTCGCCAAAACATACAAGCCGGACGCGATTTTGCTGGATTTGAAATTGCCCGGCATGAGCGGCTGGGATGTGCTGGACGCGCTCAAACATGACTCCGCGCTGCGGCACATCCCCGTGCATATTTTGTCCGCTTCTGAAGAAACAATGGACGCATACAAACGCGGCGCGCTGGGCTTCCTCGAAAAACCTGTCAGCCAGGAAGGGTTGGAGGGAGTCTTCCAGAAAATTGGCGAATTCCTCTCGCGCAATATTCGCACCTTGTTGATCGTGGAGGACGATTCTGGTTTACGCCATAGCGTTCGTCAACTGCTCGGCGGCAGCGACGTGAAGATCAGTGAAGCCGAAAGCGGCAGCACAGCCATGGAACTGCTCCGCAAGCAGCAGTTCGACTGCATGATCCTGGACCTGAGTTTGCCCGATATGACCGGCTTTGAATTGCTTAATCGCGTTCATCATGATGAAACTGTTAATAAATGCCCGGTCATCGTTTACACTGGCAAGGCGTTGAGCGAAGAGGAAAACGAGCAATTGCTTAAATATGCAAACAGTGTCATCATCAAGGGCGTGAAGTCACCGGAACGTTTGCTGGATGAAACCGCGCTGTTTCTGCATCGCGTCGTTGCGGATATGCCCGAAGAAAAGCAAGATACTATCCGCCGCTTACATGATCGCAACGCGGTGTTCAATGATAAACATATCCTTGTGGTGGATGATGACATGCGTAATGCGTTCGCGCTTTCACGTTTATTGAATGATAAAGGGCTGAAGGTCAGCCTCGCGCGTAGCGGCGCCAAAGCCATTGAAATGCTGGAAGAGACGAACGATATTGATCTGGTGTTGATGGATATCATGATGCCGGAAATGGACGGCTATGAAACCATGCAGCGTATCCGCGCGCAGCAAAAATTTAAGAACCTGCCCATGCTGGCATTGACCGCCAAAGCCATGAAGGGTGATCTCGAGAAGTGCATCGAAGCGGGCGCGAACGATTACCTCTCCAAGCCCGTGGATGCGGAGCGGTTATTTTCAATGCTGCGCGTCTGGTTGTATCGTTAAGGACAGCAAGGGACGAAAAATATGATCAAGCATGATATGCCCGTTCTTATTGTGAAACCCAAGATACTCATCGTGGATGATTATGTTGATAACCTTTTCACGTTGGCTAAACTATTGCGCGAATTGGATGTGGATGTGTATCAGGCTACTACGGGTGACGAAGCCCTGGGGCTGGCGCTGGAAAATGATTTTTGTGTCGCGATTCTGGACGTGCAAATGCCCGGCATGGACGGCTATGAACTGGCTGAATTTCTGCGCGGCAATGAATCCACTTCCAAACTGCCGATTATTTTCCTAAGTGCAATGTATTCCGATGAATATCACCATCGTAAAGGATACGATGTGGGCGCAGTCGATTTTTTGAGCAAGCCGTATATCCCCGAGATTCTAATCAGCAAAGTGCGCGTCTTTATCAGTTTGTATGAGCAGCGCCTGCAATTGGAATCCTGGGGGCGCTGGCTGGAATTTGTTGTGGATGAACGCACGCATGAATTGTCGCAGTCTTATGACGAGACCCTGCTGGGGTGGGCAAAGGCGCTTGAACTGCGCGAACGCGAGACGGCTGGGCATAGTCATCGCGTAGTGAAGTTGACGCTGCGTATGGTAAATGAGATTGGCATTCCACCTGATCAGCAGGTGCATATTTATCGCGGTGCGCTGCTGCATGATATCGGCAAGATGGGAATTTCCGATACCATTTTGCTCAAGCCCGCCGCATTGACTCCGGATGAATGGGTTCAAATGCGCCAGCACCCGATCTATGCTTATGAATTATTGCGTCAGATAAAATTCCTTGAACCTGCGTTGAACATCCCTTATTGTCACCACGAAAAATGGGACGGCAGCGGATATCCGCGCGGCTTGAAAGGCGAGGAGATTCCGCTCGAGGCGCGTATCTTCGCCCTCGCAGATGTGTGGGACGCGCTGATATCGGAGCGTCCCTACCGTAAAGCCATGCCGCGCGAAGAGGTGACGCAATATCTCCGCGACCAGAGCGGCAGCCATTTTGATCCCAGCCTGGTTGAGCGCTTTGTCAAAATGATGGAGCAGGATGCGTAGATCACGCGTAGTTTTTTTCGTGACCAATAAATGAATTGATGCTAAAATGAAAATAATCTACAACGAGGCGTTATGACTGATAAACCGAAAATATTAATCGTGGACGACAAACCGGAAAACCTGTTTGCTCTGGAAAAGACCCTGCAAAAATTGGACGCGCAGGTCTATCAGGCAAAGTCGGGCAATGAAGCGCTGGGCTTGACGCTGGAACATGAATTTTGTCTGGCAATCGTGGACGTGCAAATGCCTGAGATGGACGGTTATGAGCTGGTGGAATTGATGCGCGGCAACGATGCCACTGCCAGCCTGCCTGTCATCTTCGTCAGCGCCATCTTCTCGGACGAGTATCATCACCGTAAAGGCTATGATTCCGGCGCAGTGGATTTTATGAGCAAACCCTTCATCCCTGAGATATTGCTCAGTAAAGTAAAAGTATTCATCGAGTTATACAGCCAGCGCAAGAAATTACAGGATGTGGTGAACGAACTTAACCGTGCAAATTTAATGCTCACGCGTCGCGCTATGCAGCTCGAAACCAGCAACAAGATCGGGCAGCAAGTGACGAGTATCCTTGATCTGAAGGAACTTTTGCCGAAGATCCTCAACATTATTCAGTCGCAATTCAACTATACTTTTGCAAGTATCTGGCTGGTGAATGATGCGCGTGATACGATCATTCTTGAAGCCAGCACATCATTTGAAGATTTGGATGGCGTCACTGTTTCCATAAAGCATAATGGATTGGTCGCCAAAAGTTGTCGCAGTGGTGTGGCGGAATTGGAGAACAAGGCTACTACAAATTCAAGTTATACGCCCACACACGGGATGCGGTTTGTGGGTTCCGAGCTTGCTCTGCCGCTCAAAATACAGAATGAAATAATAGGCGTTCTCGATATTCAAAGCGAACGTCCACAAGCTTTTGTGGTGGAGGATGTTGCCGCGCTAGAGATACTCACATCCCAGATCGTGATCGCCGTCCGTAATGCGCGTTTATATTCAAAAGCCAAATAGTTTATTCCAAAATAATCGTAACTGCTCAGCCATATCTTTAGGAGGCGGGCTTTTGTTCTTCCCGACGACACTTGCGCCGCACCGCGTTCCCTGGCAGTGCAGGTGAGCAATCTTGGTGGAGAGACTGCTTCGGCAAAAACAAGAGCGCCTCGCAGCGACATGCTTACGGGAGTGGCTGAGTAGTTACAATTTAACTGTTTTAGAAATGTTTATATCCCATAGGATAAGATAACCTTATTATGAGTACTGTAAATCTTAAGAAAAACTTGCAGCCCTTTATGGTTCTTCCTAGCTTGGTGGCGGGTTCGATTAATGCAATTATTTTGATTAGCGTTGAGATATCATTTGCCGCGCTTATTTTTTCGGGTGACTTACAACAATTCCTTCCACGCGGAATTGGAATCATGTTGTTGGGCAGCTTTGTCATAACGATTATCGTCTCGTTGACTTCTTCGCTGGTGGGTATGATCGGTGTTCCGCAAGATACCCCTGCCGCACTCATGGCGCTGGTCGTGGCAGGGATCGCGGCGACGCTCAAAGGTCAAAATCCTGAAGTAATCTATTCCACAGCAGTTGGCGCGATCATGTTCGCGTCCCTGTTAACTGCGCTACTTTTTATTCTTTTGGGTCGGTTCAAAGCCAGCGCTTTTGTGCGTTATATCCCATACCCCGTGGTCGGCGGATTTTTAGCGGGTACAGGATATTTATTAACCAAAGGCGCGCTGAGTGTGATGGTTGATATCCCGCTTAAATTTGCAAACCTTTCCCGCTTTCTTTCAGCGGACGTTCTCTGGAGCTGGTTGCCAGGTGTTTTATTTGGTTTGGCTCTATACCTATTGATATTTGAAAAAAGAAAGTCTGAAAACATGTCATAATAGAGGCATGAGAAAAAAAGGAACAAGCGAACAATTGGCAATAGTACGCAATCGAGGGCTGGCT
>VFKN01000025.1 GCA_009885525.1 Anaerolineaceae bacterium
AAAACGCGTCATGACTTCCTATCCGCACCAGCTTTCAGGCGGACAGCAGCAGCGTGTGATGATCGCGATGGCATTATCCTGCCGCCCATCCTTGTTGATCGCAGACGAACCCACCACGTCTTTGGATGTCACCATTCAAGCGCAGATTCTGAATCTGTTGCGAGACCTGCAAAAGAAGTTTGATCTGTCAATAGTATTGATCACTCACAATCTTGGGGTGGTTGCGCAAGCCTGCGACCGCATGGCTGTGCTGTACGCCGGCAGTGTTGCTGAAATTTCTCCAACTTATTTTGTGTACGAAAAACCCCATCATCCATACAGCAAGGGATTGTTAGCCGCCATCCCACGCCCCGGTTCACGCGGACAACGAATGGCGGCTATCCCCGGCACGGTTCCATCCAACCCCGGTGAAGTTGTCGGCTGTCCGTTCGCGCCGCGCTGTGCCAATGTTTTTGAGCGCTGCCTGCAAGAAAAACCGCCCTTGTTCTCTGTGGGCGAATCACATGAAAGTGCATGTTTTTTACCGGCAGGGTCTTGAGCATTTATGATTAATCAACCTTTACTCTCCGCGCAAAATCTCAAGAAACATTTCCCGCTTTCAAGCGGATTGCTTTCACGCCTCAGCCGTTCCGCGCCGCGTTTTGTCTACGCCGTGGATGGTGTCAGCCTGGAAGTGTTCACCGGTGAAGTGCTCGGCTTGGTGGGTGAGTCAGGCTGCGGCAAAACAACGCTCGGCAGAATGTTGATGCGCCTGATCGAACCAACGGATGGCAAAGTTATTTTTGACGAACGCGAGATCACATCCTTCTCAATTGATCAAATGCGCGAAATTCGCCGCGAAATGCAGATCGTTTTCCAAAATCCACTTTCTTCGTTAAGTCCGCGCTTGAAGATCGTGGATGCAATTGCAGAGCCATTGCTTACACATAATATCGTGCAAAAAAGCGAAGTCCGCGCGCGCGCGATTCAACTACTGGAGCAGGTCGGACTCGGCGAGCAGCATCTGGATCGCTTCCCGCATGAACTCTCCGGCGGGCAGTGTCAACGTGTGGCGATTGCGCGCGCACTGGCGGTCAATCCGCGCTTGATCGTGCTGGATGAACCCACCTCCGCGCTGGATGTTTCCGTGCAGGCGCAGATCATCAATCTGCTCCAGGATTTGCAGCGCGAGAAAAATTTGACTTATGTGTTCATCTCGCATGATCTCAATGTCGTGCAGCACATCAGCGACCGCATCGGTGTGATGTATTTGGGCAAGATGGTCGAACTTGGCTCATCAGAGGATGTGTACAACGACCCGCTGCATCCTTATACAAAGGCTTTGTTTGGCGCGATCCCATTGCCCGTGGTGAGTATTGTGCGGCGTGAGTTGACAGTGTTGGAAGGCAATGTTCCCAGCCCGGTCAACCCGCCTTCGGGCTGCCGTTTTCACACGCGCTGTCCGTTGGCGAAAGTCGAATGTAAACTTAAAGAACCGGATTTCCGTCAAGTAAGAACAAGTCGCTTTGTTGCCTGTCATTTTGTTGAGTAATGAGGAGCCATTTATGACTCGGTTGTTTGGAATTGCAGGTGTGCAAATGTCCGTTGAAAAATGGAACGCGCACGCCACCATTGATAAAATGTCTGATGTTGCGTTTAATATCAGCAAGAATTTTCCATGGATCAAGCTGGTCATGTTCCATGAGTTGATCGTTCCCGGGCTGGTGCAATTTGTAACCCCGGAAGATAAAGACTGGTATATGAAGAACGCGGAAGTGATCCCGGGCCCATTAACTGAGCGATTGCAAACGCTTGCACGCAAAACGCGCCAATGGTTGATCCCCGGCTCGATGTGGGAATTGGAAGGCGACAAGATGTATAACACCGCGCTGGTGATTTCTCCCGAGGGTGAGATTGTCGCGAAATATCGCAAGATGTTCCCGTGGCTTCCCTATGAAGCGGGCACAAGCGCGGGCGATCAGTTTTGCGTCTTCGATATTCCCGACGTCGGTCGTTTCGGTTTGATGATCTGCTACGACATGTGGTTCCCCGAAATGTCGCGCCAACTGGCCTGGATGGGCGCGGAGGTTATCCTGCAGCCGACGCTCACACCCACATCCGACCGCCCACTGGAACTTGCCATGGCGCGCGCGAATGCGTTATTCAATCAATGCTATTTTGTCAGTGTGAACGGCATCGGCGAGTGGGGAGGTGGTCGTTCCACCATCATTGACCCGGACGGGCGTGTACTTCAGGAAGCCTCCACCAATCAAACCTTTATCACCGAGATGCTCGATCTCGATCACGTCAAGCGCACACGCGAATTTGGCACTTTGGGTCTGGCGCAAACCACCAAACAACTGCGCGACTCAGGGCATAAATTCCCTGTGTATGAAGATGATAATCTTAGCAAGGGTAGTTTCGCGGAACTCGGCGCGTTGAAATTCCATCGGAATATTGATATCACAAAAGAAACCACATAATTATTTGTTGACAGAATAGAAAAATAAACGCCGCCCGCATAATCCGCAGGCGGCGTTTATTTTTGGGCATCCCTCTTTCTCTTTGCGTTATAATATGACTTCGGAGGCAACACTTCATGGAAATTATCTGGTACGGACATTCCTGTTTTCGACTCACAGAACGCAATTACGCCACTGTGATTACGGATCCATTTGATAGCAAAATCGTTGGTTATGAAGCACTAAAACTCAAAGCCGAACTTGTCACCGTCAGCCACGATGCGCCCGGTCACAACTATAGCGACGCGGTCAAAGGCACGACGCATGTATTAACAGGTCCCGGCGAATTTGAGATCGGCGGCGTATTTATCACAGCAGTTCAAACCGATACCGCAGGCAAAAAGAAGGAAAGAGTTCGCAATACAGTTTATGTGTTCGATTATGACGGCATCACCGTCGCGCATCTCGGCGACCTGCAGCAGATTCCCACGCAAAGCGAGATCGAACTGCTAGGCACGGTCAACGTCGCGCTCGTCCCCGTAGGCGGCGGCAACAGCCTCAACGCCGCAAAAGCCGCGGAAATTATCAGCATGTTGGAGCCGAATCTCGTCATCCCCATGCACTATGAAACAACTGATTCAAAAATCAAACTCGACCCGCTCAATAAATTTATCAAGGAAATGGGCTTAAGCAAACCTGAATCACAGCCTTCGCTTAAAGTAACCCGCTCAAGTTTGCCCGCCGAAACGCACGTTATTGTTTTGGATTACCAAAAAGGTTAACATGTCTGTTAAAGTCCTAATGACTTGGGATATCGCCGCCGAGCGCGACCAGGAATATTTTGAATTCATCATCGGTGAATTTGTTCCCGGCGTGCAGCGGCTTGGCTTGCAGCCCACCGAAGCGTGGGCAACCGTTTATGGTTCCTATCCGCAAATTCAAGTTGGCCTGCTCGCGTCCGATGAAACTCAAGCCCGCCGCATCCTCGCATCCACTGATTGGGTGCTTTTGCAGGAACGTCTTTCAGGTTATATAAAAAACTATTCACACAAGATCGTCCCTGCCCGCAATGGATTTCAATTCTAAAAACAAAACGATAACCAATTTTGTTTCAACTCTCTGGCCGTGGTTTTTCTTCACCGCGGCTTTTGAGTCTTTATTTGCCGTCGCTGCACTCGTCCTGATTCCATCCGAAAGCGGACTTTCCCTCGCGCGCGTCGGCTTGCTTGGTATTTTATTTTCCTTCTTTATTATGGGGATTTATTTTGGATTCATCGCCCGCCGTAATTCGTTTCATTTCGAAAAATATACACCCGCCATTATTCTCTCCGCGCTTCTTTTCCTAACCACCAGTCTGGTTCTGTTTTTCCTGCGCTACCTCAACCCCGAGCGACTCCTGCCATACTACCAGAGATTAAGCCCGCTGCTCTGGTATCTTCTCGTCCTCAGTATTCAATCCCTTATATTTCTGCTGCTTGCAAAGCGCGGACTTCATCCACAAGAATTATCCAAACGCAAACCCATTTACATCTCAACCTCTTCTGCATTGATCATTCTGCTTTCCGCATTTCTTTTCGTCGCCATCACCAAAATCGGAATCACCCCCGACAAAGCCTACTGGGGCGAACCCGGCGTCGCCATTCTCGGCTGGCAGTTTGCATTATCAATTCTCATTGGCTTCTCTGTTTTGCTTTACACTGCTTCTCGTCATCCTTCATCCTTCATCCTTCATCCTTTCTTTCTCTACTTCACCGCCGTCATCCTCTGGCTCACTGTCCCCGTCAGCGTTTTACAAAACAGCTTCTATTCGCCGATCACACCGCCCGCCAATATCCCGCTCCCATATTCCGATGCCGGATTTTACGATTACCTCTCGCAGAGTTTACTTATCGGCACAGGCTACCTCGGCAACATTCCACCGCGCCCATTGTATGTGACCTTTCTTGCGGTGCTGCATTTTTTCTTTGGTCAAAATTACTCCGCAGTCATCGCCGCGCAGACTTGTGTGCTGGCGTTGTTCCCTGTTGCGCTTTATTTTCTTGGTAAAAAATTACACTCTCCCGCCGCAGGTGTGACCGTTGCCCTCTTCGCCATTTTCCGCGAACTGACGGGATTGTGGATTTCATCCAATGCGCGCGTCGCGAATTCAAAAATATTCACTACTGATTTCCCCACCGCCATGTCGCTTGCGGTTCTCTGCATTGTCTTCATCTACTGGTTGGAAAACCGCAGCCTGAAATCCACATTGATTGCGGGCGGATTCTTCGGCTTGGTGCTGCTATTTCGCACACAATCCCTTTTTGTTTTGCCTGTCGTTTTTGTGCTTGCATGGTTTGCCTATCAACGCAAAACCAAAGATTGGATCGTTGCCGGAATTATCTTTGCCATTCCAATGACCCTGGCGGTCATTCCGTGGCTGACTCATAATTACACGCTGACTGGAAAATTCACATTTGACGACCCGAAACAAATGGCGATCATCTACAGCCAGTATTCCTTCAACGAAACATTTGACTTGCAGGAATTTGATATCCAATCCAAGAGTCTCGGCGCGCGCATGATGGAATTCACCCTGCAAAATCCGGCTTATGTTTCGACATTTGTCACCGCGCATTTCCTGAATACAGAAATCGGCGGCTTGCTTTCACTTCCGCTAATCGAAAGATTTGACGGTTTATCCGCGCCCGTGAATTTATACTGGCTCACATGGGATGGGTCGCTCGCGTGGTATAACCTTGCGCTGATAATTCTCTACCTCGCCATTATCGCGCTGGGACTTGGCGCGGCGTGGCGGCGCGTGGGCTGGCTGGGATTGATTCCGCTGGCGGTGAATATCGGCTACGCACTTTCCAATGCCATCTCACGCTTTTCGAGCTGGCGTTACAACATGCCCGTGGATTGGGTCATCTATTTTTATTTTGCGCTTGGCATCACAGAAATTTTAGGCGGTGTGATTCTTCTTTTTGACGTAAAGGTTGAAAAAATATTCCCTGCAAATATTCAACCTGAAGTAAGACCTATTGCAGTCCGCGACTTTCGCCCGCAATATCTACTTTTTATTTTGGCGTTCATGTTTGTTGGCGCAACTCCCTGGCTTGCGAAAGGACTTGCATCTCCGCGCTACATCTCCACACAGGAGCAGTTGATCGCAAAACTGGGATCAAGCGGTTACGACCAAAAAGAAATTCGATCTTTCATGGACCAATCGGGGAGTTTGATTCTCGAAGGCCGCATGTTATATCCGCGCATGTATCGCCGCGATGAAGGCATGAGTTCCGCGAATCCGTGGCCTGCGTATAAGGTTAGGGAATATCCGCGCATGAGTTTTATTTTGCTCAACGAGAAAAGATACGATGCGATTTTCCCCACAAAAGAACTGCTCAACTTTTCGCAAGGCGCGGATGCGATTATGCTCGCCTGCCAAAAAGAAGATTACATTGAAATCCGCGCTATCAGGTTTGACAGCCAAACTTTCCAAAGCGCACCCCTCTCCCAACCCTGCACTGACAACTGATTACTGATTACTGATGACAGCCCTTTCCCGCGTCCTCCTCAAATGGTATCGCCAACACGGGCGGGTTCTCCCCTGGCGCAATCATCCCGACCCGTATGCAGTTTGGGTCTCGGAGATCATGCTGCAACAAACGCGCGTAGATACGGTTATTTCTTATTTTGAAAAATGGATGAAATTATTTCCCGATATTCAATCATTGGCGAATGCTTCGGAGCGGGATGTATTGAATACATGGGAAGGACTTGGCTATTACAGCCGCGCGCGGAATTTACACAAAGCCGCAAAAATTGTCAGCGAAAAATTCAACGGCGAGTTGCCGCGCAATTTGGATGACCTGCACAGCCTGCCCGGAATCGGCCGCTACACAGTTGGAGCAATCGCTTCGATGTCTTTCGGTATGGATGAACCCACGCTTGACGGCAATCTGCGCCGCGTATTTTCCCGCTTGTATGATGTGACTGAGTTTGCGGATTCTCCTGTGGGCGAAAAAATATTGTGGGAACTCGCCGCGCAAAATCTCCCCAAAGGAAAAGCCGGTGACTACAACCAGGCATTGATGGACCTCGGCGCGACGATCTGCATCCCCAAAAATCCGCGCTGCTTGATCTGTCCATTAATGACAATTTGCCAGTCACGTGAAAATGGAACACAGGATATTCGCCCTGTGTTGAAGCCGAAGAAAAAAGTTCCGCATTATATTCACGCCGCTGCTGTTGTAAGTCGGGTTGGTAACCCGACCTATGTGCTGCTGGCACAACGCCCATCCAAAGGATTGCTCGGCGGGATGTGGGAGTTTCCAAACGCGAGAGTCGAATCTGATCCCATTCGAGAGTTGACCAAAACGATTAACGCCGCATACAAATTGAAGGTGAAAAGAAAAGACGCGCTGGGTGTTATCCAACATGCTTATACCCACTTCAAAGTTACCGTCCACGCATTTCGGTGCGAGGCAGTTTCTATTCCTAAAGATAAATCCCTAAAGTGGGTGAGGGTTGATGAGTTAGATGATTATCCGATGGGCAAGGTGGATCGAGCGATTGCGCGAATGCTTTGGTGACTTTTGTTCACTTAAGAGATAACAAAAGTGATAATTACGGGTAGAGGGTTTTTGGTATACTTTACTACCGTACATTTCCCTCATAAAAAACCCTAAAGGTCTTTCTTGTTAATCGAGAATTTATGAAGGGAAAACAGACCTTTAGGGTTTGTGTGTACGGTAGAGAATGGTATACTAGATTTTGAGTACTATTCAATAGACGTTATCGGTAATAAGGTTTTGGAGTGGAAAACGGCTGTTTTCAAGGCTGTTTTGTAATTCAATTGCTTAATTCCGATAACGTCTAATGTAACATTTGGGAGATAGAAATGAGTCCAATAAATAGGAAGCCTATAAAAAAAACTACTGTGTTAGAACAAATTGCGTTATTTATACCTGTTTGGATTCAAATAATAATATGTGTTGGGGGAGTTGCTGTCGTAATTGCTCCTTCGGTAATTCCAAGGATTTTTCCGACAGATACACCTACACCTTTTTTAACTGCTAGCATTAGTGAGACTCTCTCACCTTCTCCGATTGCTACTGTAACATCTTCTCCAACTCTCACTTTGACTCCTGAATTCCCTTGCACTTTTTCTGAGACGTGTACGCCGGGGGAAGATTGGCAGCGTAATTGTATAAGCGCCGTTTGGACGCCATCTTTGGCTGGCGTAACCATCCCAGCGCCACCTTTGTGTTATCAATTATCTAAATGGGGTATAACGGCGGATAAGGGAACTCTTGTGTTCGCCATGAATAAATCTGATTTTACCGCGCACGAGTACGGTATCTTCACTCCCTGGCAGAACTGGTCAGAAGTTGACTTTACTGTCAATATAAAACATTTGGATAACAGTGAGTTATGGTTTGGTTTTTTTGAAGGCGATAAGACATCATCTAACGGTATCGTTTTTGTGATTCAACCTAACGATACAGTAGATGTTCGTGAGATACGCTCAGGAAAATCGATTGTAAATAACGTCGGTTTGCCGTTTGCAGGCGGAAAGTTCCGTCCCAAAATCACCTTTAAGGGAGGGAAATTTGCATTGTTGATAGATGGGCAGGGAATTCTCTCTAACTGGCCTGTAAACTTTACAATTCGTAATATGTTTATTGGTTATCGGTCGCTTCCGGTGATAAATCTGGATGCAGCAATTTCTGATTTGAAGTTTACACCTTGATATATTCGAGGCTTTCTCTTAAAAACAAAATCGCCATGTCGGTTTTTCTCGACATGGCGATTTTGTTTTTTTGTAACTGCTCACACAGCAAAATCTGATTGAAGCAAGAAAGGCAAAACAGGCGAGCCCATCAACTGCACCAATTTTTGAAAGGCACTTTCGCCGTTGCGTTTTGCTGTGTTGAGAACAGTGGCTAAAGAGGCATAGGTCTGAGCGCCCCAATCGGAGCGGAAACTTCCCATGACTTTGCGATGGATTACGGATG
>VFKN01000026.1 GCA_009885525.1 Anaerolineaceae bacterium
ATGTCCCTTTTGGTGACAAAGCGCGCTCGTGAACTCAACCTCAGTTGCTCGTGGGGCTGAGTGACTCTCCCCTAATTTTTGAGATGATACGAAGCGAATGGATGTTTTGCCCGTTTCCGTACGGGTCCCCGCCGCTGCCACCATCGCCAATGCCCGCATAGAGGTAACCATCGGGGCCAAAGAGCAGGCTGCCGCCATTGTGATTTGTGAAAGCAGGCTTCGTGATGGTTAATAAGATTTGCCTGCTCGCGCTGTTGGCGATATCCGAGTTTCCGCTGGAGACATGATAGCGCGCGATCTCAATATCCCCGGATTTGTTGTTGTAGTAGACGTAAAATGCGCCGCTGGTTTTGTAGTTTGGATCGAACGCCAGCCCGAGTAATCCGCGCTCGCCTCCGCTTGTGATGACAGCACTCATATCAAGAAACGGCGCAGCGTTGAGTTGTCCGTTTTTATAGACAAGGATTTTTCCATTATTTTGAACGATAAAAATACGACCACTCCCATCCCCGGCATGGGTTACATATAGAGGATTATCTAAACCTGTTACTACACTCTCAAACTTAATATTTAAAGGGATGGATTGTGCTGCCGCCGTATTTGATTTATAAGCGGGTAATGTCAGCAATAAAACAATGACAAATAAAATTATTTTTTTTCTCATGGCTTCACTTCCTGAAATTTTTTATTAACTCACCTTACACAGTGTCGTTCTTAGTGAAGCGAAGAACCTCTGCACTATCTCGGAGACCCTCACCTGCAATGCACGCTTTGCGGCAACGCGGTGCAAGTGTCGCTAACGCTCAGGAAATCACGCTTGAGTGCGTAAGGGACTTATTAATTACTCACCTTACGCAGTTTTACTAAAAGTTGATGTCATTGCGAGCCGTGCCCTTGCTTTTAGCGGCGAAGCAATCTCGGACAGGCAAGAGCGGATTGCTCACCTGCACTGCACGCTGAAAACGGACAGCGCGGTGCAAGTGTCGGACGAAGAACAAGTATCTCGACAGGCTCGATAACCAAGCGTCCTCGCAAAGACATATCATTTTGCGTAAGGTGAGTTAATTATATACTTTTCGTAAGCTGTGAGGAGGGTCAATTTTTCATACTGTACCACAGCGGCTATTAGAGAAAAAGAGATTTGCAAAATTAAACATAATCGGCTTCTTCCACATGCGGAAGAAGCCGATTAATTACAGATCGTATTGAACGATCAACTTTGAATGTTATTTATTTCTTCAAACTTACCACGTCGAACCAGACCGTACCGCCTGATTTTTGGTAGGTAAATCGGATGATTGCTTTGGTGTATGCAAACGGGGCATTGAAAGTGATGCTCTTCTTGGTGAACCCAAATGTTCCTTTGGGGCAAGCCACTGTCTGTGTCGTCACAGTAGGCCCGTTGTATAAGGATATTTGTCCCATGCACTTACCTGTGGCCGGAACGAGACTGCCCTTGACGTAGAATGAGAAAGTGACCGCACTGCCGCTGGCGCCGCCGGTGAAGCCTGTTGTGCTCGATAACGTTTGTGTCAACGTTTTCTTCTGCGTTCCAGATCCTGTGATACGCACTGAGAACTTGCCTACCTTATGGACTGTAGTCTTCCCGTCTGTCAACCCGAAGTTGCTGCTTTTGACCCACTTGTAAGGTACCTTGGAAGTGGAAGGGGAATATTTTTCAAATCCGCCGTTTAGCGCTTGTTCTGTAGGTGTGGGAGGGGGAACTACCACCGCTGTATATTCAAATGAGCCGATATCACACACGGCGCCGACAATGGCATCCCCATCCAATGGGCGGGTAACTCCGTTTTGGGAGGCGTTACTCACTGGAAAGGCTGAGCAAGTGCTGGCATCGCCAGAATCAATGGCGGGTGAACCCACATTGAGCGGCAAGTAAGACGGCGTACCAGTTAGTGCGCCCAACAATGGATCGCTGGTAAGCGGAGAGGTGGTTCCGCAAGTATGGGAGAGATCCCCGCCTTGTGTTCTAATAATGTTGTTGCTGCCCGTGATGATCGCGGTGTTAGGGGAACTGTAAAAAGAGCCATAATAACAATCATTGCCGCTGGTGGTATTCGCAAGGATCGTATTGATGATGCTTACTGTGATAAAGAGCGGGTTATTATTATCTTCATATTCATCATCGCCTTTGATATAGACGCCGCCGCCGGTGTTCGCGGTGATGGTGCTGTTCTTCAAGGTCATATCATCTCGGGTGTAAATGCCGCCACCAGAGTTGTCTGAGTTGGTGGCTGTATTGCTGGTAATCGTGCTGTTGGCAATTGTTAAAGTGCTTTGAGAACTGCTATAAATACCGCCACCTTCGTTGGCTTGGTTATGGTGAATGGAGCTCATGCTCAGGTTTAATGTGCCGCCATTGTAGATGCCGCCGCCGCTGCCGCTAGCCGTGTTCATATGGAAGGTGCTGCCGGTCACGGTTAGGTCGTTCGAATTGCTAATGCCGCCGCCGGAGCCGTTGGCAATGTTGCTCGTGAAGGTGCTATTTGTTACGGTTACAGTTCCGCTGCCGGGGTTGGCGATAGCGCCGCCAGTGTTACTCGTGAAAGTGGTATTCGTCACGGTGAGTGTGCCCGAATAGTTGAAGATGGCACCGCCGCTGCTGTTCGCGTTGTTATTTGAGATCGTGCTGTTATTGATGATCAGGGTGCCGCTATTGAAGATAGCGCCGCCATTGCTGCGGTCACTCGAACCGGTTGATTGTGTGTCGCAGCCATAACTGTTGACGCAAGACCCAAATTTCAATATCACGTTGTTGAGGGTTAAAGTACCACTACCTACTTCAAAAATGCGGAAATTGGTGCTGTCTGCCTGAATGGTGGCGCCATTGCCGTTGATGGTGATGGTTTGGTCTATGCCATTAGCATAATCAGGCAGTTGACCTTGAGCGCCACCTGCGTCAATCAATGTATATGTTAGCGCTCCATTCAGGTTAATAGTATGTGGACCGGATACGGATTCCGCGGCCTGGATTGCTTCGCGCAATGAACAGTCAGAGTCGCAAGTGCCATCTTCAGTATCGGCAGTTTTTGTGACTGTATATGTAGCCGCATACGCCGGCGTGACGCTCACGGCGCTGCCGAACAATGAAACCAGCACAGCCAGCAGGGTCAAAAAGTGAAATATGGATTTGGAACGGGTCTTCATGATTTTTACTCCTTTGTGTAAAATCAAAAAAAATTTTTCCAACCGGGAAAAGGCACAGTTGGAGAGGAAATCAAATTCCCGTCACGAAAGAGAAATTGATTGGGTGCGTATGCGTAACGAAATGAGATTATTGTACATACGCCTTTGATATTTCAATATTGATTAGTTAAAGTGTGCATATTAGAGTTATGTTGTCAATATTATGTGCTTTGTTTATATCACATTTTAAGAAAATAATTCTTGAAAATTTAAAATCATGCTAGTCTGATAATTCACAAAATAAAAATTGCGCACGTGGATCGCTGTTCAATGCGCAATCTGTTAAAGATCATTTACATTTTTTATGGCAAGGTGTATTCAATAATCAACTGCGGGCGGGATGTCGCAGGCGCGCTGCCGCTGTATAACTTGAGGAAATTCGCGACACCATTATTGTTATCATCCGACTTGAAGCGCAAGCGGATTTGTGTGAGCCCTAGTTTATTGATATAACCTTGCGCGCTCGTTAGATCAATGCTGTACCATCCGCCGGATAGGGCTGGTTTAAATGGCCCAAGCGTTTGGCTGGCACTTGCCTGAAAATCTGCCGCTGCCAAAACAGACGCGCCCAACGTGCCTTTCTTAATATCTGCCATAAATCCCTGGAAGATCGTGACTGGATTTCCGCTGCCTGTTATGCCAGCCTTTTTCACCTTGAGCGTGACACCGGCAATGATGGCGCCATCCGGTAAACCGGAAGTTTTAAATGAAAGAACAGAGCGATATTGTTTCCGGGCAGCATCGTCACCGAGGTTGAACGTAGTTGTCGCAGCGTTTATTGTTCCGCCAATGTTGCTGGCCTCGGCGGATTCAAGCACCCAGCCATCGAGCGCCTTTTGCGAATAATAAGTTTCTGCAATCGGGCGGATAACATACGAAGCGCCGCTGTTAAAAGCGCCGTTGCCCGCTCCCGCTTCTCCAAGCGACTTGGCGATTGTGTCTGTATCAAAAATGCTGTCATCATCCGCAACATCAAGACCTAGAGTGCCAGTGCCTGTGCCGGTACTGACTGTCACAGTGTAGACATTGGCGGAAACTGGAGTAACAAGATCTATTGAGGCGCCGCTTACACCGGATTGCGTCAACGTGAAATCTGTTGGGTCTACGCCGTTGACATTCTCACTGAAAGTTACGATGAAGGTCACCGCACTACTACTGGTGGGATTGGCCGCCCCGCGCGTGATGCTCAACACCGAAGGACCTCTGCTCGCGTTGATCCAATCCACGAATTGGGATACGCGCGTGTACACGCCGGGTTCGGTTGGATCTCCGCAGATGTTTCCTCCCCACGAAACAATACCCGCCTGCTGGAATTGACCCGAATTCGTCACCATCAACGGGCCGCCGGAATCGCCGAAACATGAATCATGTCCGCTGTATCCGGCGCATAACATGTTACTTGTGATCCCGCCGCCGTACTTTGTATTGCAGTTCACGTTAGAAATAATGGGAACATTTACTTCACGCAGCTGCTCAGGATACGAACCCGTGCCGGTGGTATCTCCCCAGCCAGTCACCCATGAGTTGACCCCGGCGAGATTCCCGATCGCAGCTGGAACCAATGGAATTAAACCAGTCCGCGCCGCGCCGCTGCCGCCAAGCGTCACCGGGCTATCCAGCCTGAGCAGGGCGACATCAAAATCTGTAGTGTTAGGGTTGTAATTTTCATGCCTGATGATTTGTGTAACACTGCGCCGCTGATAACCTGCGGACGGGGTGTTCAGGTTGTATATGCCCGCTACTATATTAATCGACGAGGCCGGGCTTAGGCTGCCATTATTTTCTGTGACGCAATGCGCCGCAGTGAGCACCCAGAAAGGATTGATCAAAGAACCGCCGCAAAATTGATAATTGTAAAAATGGGGCGCAACAGCATTTGAATCAACCAGCGCTACCTGCCAGGGCCATTCACCGGGGTTTGCCAACTGTCCTCCTACGATCTGCCCGCTGATATCATCTGCTGGTGGCGGGGTGCCATCCTGCGCTTGCGCAATCGGCACCGATCCAAAAAGCGCCGCGATCATGACGGTCATCAATACCATGGAAAAAATAAACAGGGAGGGTTGTTTTTTCATTGTGATCTTGTTTTCCTTTTTATACAAATAGATTATCTTATTACGCACTCTGCTCAAGTGCAGGCTGAGTCTCTGCGAGAGCGCTAAATGCACAACATCAGTAAATTGATTTACTGATGTTGTGCATTTATATTTTTAATTCACAGGATACATCTACGGAATGTAATACTCAATGACCAATTGCGGACGATTTGCCGCGCCCGCATTTCCGCTGTACAACTTGAGGAAGTTGGCAACACTATTATTGTTATCATCCGATTTGAAGCGCAGACGGATTTGCGTGAGACCTGATCCCGTTTTATTGACATAACTATTTGAGCTTGCCAGATTAATGTTATACCAGCCTGCGGATATCGCAGTGACGAATGGACCATAAGCCTTACTCGCGGTCGACTTGAAATCTCCGAGCGCCAAAGCGGATGTACCGAACGTGCCTTTTTTAATATCCACCATGAAGCCCTGAAAAATCGCGACAGGATTCCCGCCGCCAGCCACACCGCTTTTCTTTAATTTAAGTGTTGTCCTGGTGATGATCGCTGTATCAGGCAGACTCACCCCGGTGCTGAAAGAAAGGACAGCGCGATATTGCTTTCTGGCAGCATCATCGCCGAGATTGAAAGTGATGGCGGTATTATTTTTTGCACCGCCAAGGTTGCTGGTCTCGGACGATTCGAGCACCCAGCCGTCGTTGGCTCCTTGTGAGGGGAAATTGGTCTGGTAGTGAGTTTCGAAATAGTTTGTAGCTCCAGAATTGGGGTCGGCTGTCATCAAACCGGAAGTATCCACGGCTTCAAAGTTGCTTCCCACCACATTATCGATCTCGTGCAATACATCGTCATTCCAGCCCGAATTTGGCTCGCCGGATACATACCAGTCTGATCCATTATCCGCAAGGACGATGCCGTATGTTTTGAATGCCTGCAAAATAACCCGCGCATCGTGCGAATAACCGCTGATATTGAAACCCGATTTTAAGCGGAACCGCGCACCAAATGGAACAGGGGTTGCACATGTGCCATATTGAGCCTTATGCCGCGCAGGCCAGATGTAATTATTAGCTGTGCAGCTTGCGGTGAATCTTAACGCGTGTTCAATGACACCCGCCACTACTTCATCATAGCGCACCAGCCCGGGGAGGATGGGCAGCCCAGCCGCGTCGGCGGAAGTCCAGGTGTCGGTACGCAGCGCATTGGAGTTGAGATCCCAAATCGCGCCAGATCCGCCCTGCCATTGTCCGCCTGTTTTCGAGGCATCATAGATTTCGTAAAGTTTACAGGTATCTGTGTCTACGGTCAGGATGTGATGATCGCTGCCCCATTCTATCGCCGGGCTTGCAGGCAGCGGATAGGGACCGGGATCCGAATCATCGGGATAATAAAAAGTAAAAGGATAAGAACTTACACTTGAACTGGCTACAATATTATACGGAATTCCGATTGGACCTCCATCCCAGGTGCCCGCGCCAAAATCCATGTGGAAGCCTGTGCTTGCGCCGATAGTATTGACCCAGGCGGATGAGCGCGCATCAACAGGCAGTGCATTCACCGGCACATTCCAAAAATTGTTGGCAGGAAACATTTGGCAGGTGCTGATGTTGACACTTGCAGGGCCGGGGTTCACATTATTTACAGCCTCAACCATATGCGGCGAGGCGGTTGTATATCCGCTGCCAAGCAGGGAGCTCACAACCAGAAGAGTCACAGTAAGTGTTTTTAGGATTTTAGTTTTCATAGATTTTATTATAGTCATGCACATCGCGAAAGATATGGTACTTAAGTCTTTTGGGGCTTTCACTTCTGTCGATTTATTTTCCTAGCCGCCTGACACTTTCATCTCAACAGGTAGTCGAGTAGCCGCGCTTGGTTGTCGAGCCTGTCGAGACACTTGTTCTTTGCGGCGTATCGAAACCACATTTCAAGTAATTTGACTGATTAGCTTACACTCTTAAAATTGGGACGCGGATGAACCCTGAAAACGCTGATTCTTTATGGCTTTCGTGATAATTTTGTATTTGGTCAGAGATCGGCTGCATATTTTTTGAGCCACTGAGGCGCAGAGGCGCTGAGGCGCTGAGGCGCTGAGAAAAACAAAAGTAAAACTCTGTGTCTCAGTGGCAAAAGTTTTTGTTCAATCATTTCCTAATGAATACATAATTCTTTAAAAATTCACGTCATTTGCTCATTTGTGGAGTTCGCGTTAAAAACCAGTACTTCAATTAGACCACTACCCAAGTTTTATCCCCTATAAAGATTTTACGGATAGAACACTAATGAGGTTATTAAGTTCTTTCTTCATCATCGCAATATATCAAACTCACGCTGATCAAGAGTGTAAAAAAACACATCCCTGAGAAAATCCCGGGGATGTGTTTATGCTGACCTTTATGGCACACTGTACTCAATGATCAACTGGGGACGGGATGCTGTGTTTGTGGTGTTGCCGCTATATAACTTAAGCAAGTTAACGATGCCATTATTGTTATCGTCCAATTTGAACTTCAAGCGGATCTGCGTCAGGCCAAGTTTATTGATATAACTTTTTGCGCTTGTCAAACCAATACTATACCAGCCGTCGGACGCTGTCGGGTTGAATGGTCCATAGGCTGTGTGACTTGGCGCTGACTGAAAATTGCCGATCTCCAAAGCGGATGTGCCGAATGCGCCTTTCCTGATTTCCACCATGATGCCCTTGAAGGCTGTAACCGGATTCCCGCCGCCTGTCACCCCTGCGCTTTTCACCCTGAGGGTGACTTTAGTGATGTTGATTGTATCGGGCAGGCTGGCGCTGTCAAATGAAAGGATTGAGCGGTATTGCTTGTTTGCAGCATTATCGCCGAGGTTTAAAGTAGCGGTTGCATTTTTGGAGCCGCCTTTGTTGCTGGTTTCAGTGGATTCAAGCAGCCAGCCATCATTTTTACCTGCGGATTTAAAGTTAAATGGGGGGATCTCGCTAAGCATTCTATTGATATTCGCGTATTGTTTTACCCCGCTTTTTTCCAGCCACATATAATTTTGATCGGTATCATATTCCCAACGACCGGCGTGGATATACCAACCTGAGAGCGGCGTGCCGTTGATCGCAGTCAGCGCTCCGTTGTGAGAAAGCCAGAAGTGAACATGTGGTCCCGAGGCGTTGCCTCCGGCGCAGGTGGCCTCGGCAAAGGTGTTTGCGATCACGCCGATCTTGTCGTTTTGGTTAATAGTGCCCGAGAAACTTTGAATATTTTCAATGTGATAGTAGCCTGTTTCCCAGCCGTTACTATGCAAAATTGAAAAACCGCAGTTGGCTGTTTTTGTCGGAATCCCAGACGCGCTGGCTGTCACCCACATATTGCTGGTGTCGCCTCCCCAGGCAATGCCGCCGGGCGAGAAATCCATCGCTGCGGCATTCACGTACGGGGTCCCTGTTCCACCCGAACCATTGCTATGTACGCCGCCAAAAAACCAAGACTGGCCTTGCAACCAGGGGAACTGCAAGAGGCTATCCGGCGCGGACAATGCGCCCACTTCACCGGGGATGTAGATATGATTTGTTTCGTCGAGCGGATCGTCATTTCCGAATAATCTCAGATAAGTTTGATAAAACCCGCCCGCCTGATTATTATCGAGTACCGCGGGTATATCCGCCTCATCAATCGCGGCCAGCCCCGCGATGAGCGCATACGTCCCCGCGTTGGTGTCCGCTGCTGCGCTGATCGTTACTCCACTCGGAGTGACAAAAGGCTCCATGTTACGTTGTGAAATCGGCAGCGCAGAATAGGAATAAATATGCCGATAATAGGCTTCCGACATTTTATCGGATAACAAATCGATCTGAGAATTAAAGTCGCCGTTTTTTAAACCAAATGGATCATTCATTAACGCAGGGTTGGGAATGGAAATTAAATGCGAATGGACTTCCAACAATGTTAAATAGATTTTCGGGTTGATGCTGTAATATTTTGAGCGCCCGTATAGATCATCCGCATAGAGCAGTAGATGGGGGGCATTATCTTTCAGGTAAATTTTTACATCAAAGCCACCTACGTTGGGTCCATATACAAACTGCCCATCCGATAAAACATTGTTCCCTGCCTGAGTTTGGATGATTGCGCGGGGCTGTGCCGCCGCTGCAGGTATGCCAGGAAAAATCAGCATTGCGGTCAGCAGCATAGTCAAAATAAATTGGGCGCGTTTTGTTAACATATAGATGCTCCTTGGCTTTTCACTCATAAATTTTCAATGGATGTCTACGTATATTATAGAAGTGACACATGAATATTGCATGGTACATAGGTCTTTCCTTTCATTTTTGTCGATTAATCGAAGGGAAAAGAGAAGAAATCATACATCCTTGAAGTGGTAGGCGGGTGAATATACTAGAAAAATATCATAAATATTGACAAATCTCCCCTTTTTTGCTATAATGCAACTTCTATTGATAAAAACGCCAGTAATGGCTAAATTAGGAGCTAAAACGCATGTCTCAGTTAGAAATCAAGAACCTGCACGTCAGCATTGAAGATAAGGAAATCCTCAAAGGTCTCTCGCTCACGATTAATCAAGGCGAAATTCACGCTATTATGGGGCCAAACGGCACAGGCAAGTCTACGCTGGCTTATACGTTAATGGGACACCCAAATTACAAAGTTACAGAAGGCGAAATTATTTTTAAGGGAAAAGACCTTCTCGAACTCGAACCGGATGAACGTTCCCGTGAAGGAATTTTTCTCGCCTTCCAGTATCCTGTCGCCATCCCCGGAGTGACCGTCGCGAACTTCCTGCGCACCGCAATCAACTCGCGCCGCCGAGCTGCCAATCCCGAAGATAAAGGCATGCCCATTCCCGAGTTCCGCAAGATGTTGAAGGAAAAGATGGCCATGCTTAAGATGGATCAAGCCTTCGCGGGTCGTTATCTCAACGATGGATTTTCCGGCGGCGAGAAGAAACGCGCCGAAATCCTCCAAATGGCGACTCTCAAACCTGAGATTGCCGTCCTCGATGAAACCGACTCCGGGTTGGATATCGACGCGCTGCGGATCGTCGCGGAGGGAGTCAACACGCTCTCAGGACCCGAGCTTGGCGTATTGGTCATCACGCATTATCAGCGCTTGTTGAATTACATCAAACCGCACTTCGTCCACATTATGCTGGATGGGCGCATCGTCGAATCCGGCGGCGCAGATCTCGCTTTGCACCTCGAAGAACAAGGCTACGACTGGGTGCGCGAGAAGTACGAAGAAACAGCAGCTTAGAGAATAGATAAATAGAGAATAGTTTTTTTGTAAGAATTACTACTCTCTGTTCTCTGTTCTCTACTCTCTATTCTCTATTATTTAGGAGCCAACATGACCGAAGATAAACTTAGTGATGACACAAAAATTTTAGATGAGATCGGCGATTACAAATATGGTTTTCACGACCGCGACGATAATTATGTATTCAAGTCTGAAAGAGGTTTGAGCCGCGCAGTCGTTGAAAACATTTCGCGCATGAAGAAAGAACCGCAATGGATGCTTGACTTCCGCTTGAAGGCGCTTGAGCATTACCTTGCGCGCCCCATGCCCAATTGGGGACCCGACGTTTCGAATCTTGACCTTGAAAATATTTTTTACTACGTCAAGCCGACCGAGAAAAGTGAAAAGAACTGGGACGATGTTCCCGATGATATCAAGAAGACCTTTGATAAGTTAGGCATCCCCGAAGCCGAACAGAAATTTTTGTCGGGCGTGGGTGCTCAATATGAATCGGAGATGGTCTACCACTCTATTCTTGAACATCTTGAAAAACAAGGCGTCATTTTCCTCTCTATTGAAGATGGCTTGAAACAACACCCTGACCTGTTCAAAGAATATTTCGGCACAGTCATCCCGATTGAAGATAATAAATTTGCCGCGTTGAACTCCGCAGTCTGGTCAGGCGGATCATTCGTTTACGTCCCCAAAGGCGTAAAAGTGGATTTGCCCTTGCAGGCATATTTTCGTTTGAACACCGCCAACGTGGGACAATTTGAGCGCACACTTATCATCGTGGATGAAGGCGCGTCTGTGCATTATGTCGAAGGCTGCACCGCACCTCAATACACCACCAACTCATTCCACTCAGGTGTGATCGAGATTATCGTCAAGAAAGACGCGCGTTCGCGTTACTCAACCATTCAAAACTGGTCTACCAATGTTTTCAATCTTGTGACCCAGCGTGCAAAAGTTTATGCAAATGCTTCGCACGAGTGGGTGGATGCGAATCTCGGTTCGAAACTAACCATGAAATATCCATCCTGCTATTTGATGGAACCCGGCGCGCGCGGCGAGATGCTCTCGATGGCGTTTGCAGGTCCCGGTCAAATTCAAGATGCCGGTTCGAAGATGGTTCACTTTGCGCCGAATACCACCAGCAAGATCACATCCAAATCCATCAGCAAGGGCGGCGGACGCGCATCTTATCGCGGCTTGGTCAAAGTCTATAAAGGCGCGAAGGGCGTCAAATCCAATGTGGTTTGCGATGCGCTTTTGCTTGATCCAAAATCGCGCTCGGATACTTATCCGTCCATCGAAATTGATGAAGATGATGTCTCCATCGGTCACGAGGCTTCGGTCTCCAAGGTCGGTGAGGAGCAACTCTTTTATCTCATGTCGCGCGGACTTTCGGAAGAAGAAGCCACAGGCATGGTTGTTTCCGGTTTTATCGAACCACTGGTCAAAGAACTGCCGATGGAATACGCGGTGGAAATGAATCGATTAATTCAACTACAAATGGAAGGGTCGATCGGTTAGAAAGTTACAAGTTCAAGGTTGAAGGTTTTAACCTTCAACCTTGAACTTTCAACCTTTGCCCCTTGGAGTTTACATGCAAGAGAAACCAAAAGTATCAGTTACCCGAACACGACGCGATTCTGCCGCGAAGGATTTTTCCTTTACCACGGAGTCTGTCCCTGCCGGCTCGTTAAAAGATATCCGCGCCAAAGCATGGGACGCATTTACGAAATTTTCCATGCCCATCAATACAGATGAAGCCTGGCGCCGCACCGATTTGCGTTTGATGCCCGCGTCTGATTTCAAACTTCCCAAAGATGGCGCATTTGAAGATTTGCCCATTATCCCTGAAGATTTGCTCAAACCATTAACCGGCGAACAGCACGGTGGACAAATTACATTGGTTCCCGGCGGCTCGCAAATTCAATTGGATGAAGCGCTTGCGAAGCAGGGCGTGATCTTCACCGATTTCCGCACTGCTGAAAAGGATCATGCCGACTTGTTGAAAAAACTTGTCGGGCAGATTGTCAAAGCGGATGATGGTAAATTTGCGGCGCTTGCTTCTGCGTTGGCGCAGAACGGCGTTTTGTTATATGTTCCAAAAAACGTGCAGGTTGAATATCCGCTCCACTCTATTCTTTGGGGACCCGGCATCGACCTAGCGCATTTCTCGCACATCATTGTCTTTGTGGATAACGGCGCTTCGGTGACTTACGTCCACGAAGCGGCTTCACCAAATGAAGCGGGTCACGCCATGCACGCGGGCATTGTTGAACTTCACGTCGGCGAGGATGCAAACCTGCGCTTTGTGGAATTGCAATCATGGGGGCGTCATGTTTGGAACTTCTCGCACGAACGCGCGCGCGTCGAACGCGGCGGCAACCTCGATTGGATCTTTGGCGCGGTAGGTTCGCGTCTCACCAAAAATTTCTCCGACCTCGATCTCGCGGGCGAAGGCTCCGTGGGGCGCATGTCCGGTTTTTATTTCACCGATGGAACCCAGCATCTCGATCACGACACGCAGCAAAATCATTTCGCGCCGCACACGACCAGCGATCTGTTGTTCAAGGGCGCGTTGAAAGGCAAGAGTCGCTCCGTGTGGCAGGGTATGATCTATGTCGCACCCGGCGCGCAAAAGACAGATGGCTATCAAGCCAATCGCAACCTCATCCTTGACGAGCAGGCGCGCGCGGATTCAATCCCCGGTTTGGAAATCCTCGCGGATGATGTAAGGTGTACACATGGCGCGACAGTTGGCAAACTTGAGCAGGAGCCACTGTTCTATTTGAAGTCGCGCGGTATTCCGCAGCATGACGCCGAGCGCCTGGTGGTCGAGGGTTTCTTCGACCCGATCATGCAGCGCATTCCGTTTGAAGGTGTGCGCGAAAGATTCCAGCAGGCAATACAGGATAAATTGCTGGCATAGTATAAAAATTTACGAAATAAACAAGAGGCGAGGGCGTCTCTACAATCCAAATTAGGATGTGAGTCATGGTTGTCAAAACGAAAGTTAAGTCGAATGCCACAACAAAAGTCAAATTGAAGGTTATGCCAAAAGCAAAGACGAAGGCGGTGGCCAAAAAGGCGGTGGTCAAATTGAAGATTGCGCAAAAGAAAGTAACATCTAAATCTGATATGGAAGTAGATTCCGTGAAGGTTGCGGAGAAAACAGCACCGGCAGGTAAATCTACTACGCCTATTTTAAAGCGGACAGTCGCTCCGCTGCTTGAACGGCGGCGACCGATTAAGAAACGTTCACAGCGCGGCAACCAATTCAATTTTATGAAAGCGCCCGGCACGGAGTATGCGTTTGAAGTAGGCGATACCGTTGAAGTGTTTTGCGACCACGAAAAAAATCGCGACCGCATTCGAGGCTGGGTCAAGGGCACAGTGGTGCAAGTGGATCATAAACTTGCGGCAGTGCAATTCCGTTCCAATGTGTATCTCACTGATGGCTGGATGGTTCCCGATCGCATTCTCTGGTTTCCGTTGAACTCCGAGCACATTCGCCCGGTTGCAGGCAAGAAACTAACCGAGAAAAAAGAATTCATTCCAGATTATTAGAACGTAAACAGGTGTACAGGTAAACATGTCGTTACGTGTTTCCTTGTATGCCTGTTTACTTTTTTACTTTGTTACTTAACCCCATGCCCCTAAACGTAGAACAAATCCGAAAAGACTTTCCCATTCTTGAGCGCGAAACGCAGCGTGGCAAGCGTATTATTTATTTGGATTCAACGGCCACTTCGCAGAAGCCTGTTCAAGTGATCGAGGCGATGAATAATTATTATCGCCGTTCGAATGCGAACATCCATCGCGGCGTGCATACGCTGGCTGAAGAAGCCACCGCCATGTATGAAGGCGCGCGCGAGAAGATCGCGAAGTTCATCAACGCTGCAACTTCTCGCGAAATTATTTACACGCGCAATACCACTGAATCGATTAATCTCGTTGCTTATAGTTGGGCGCGCGCGAATTTAAAGGCGGGCGATCTGGTCATCCTGACCGAGATGGAACATCACTCCAATCTTGTGCCGTGGCAGATGCTGCAAGCGGAACGCGGCATCCAACTCGAATTTATTTCCGTACTCGAAGATGGTTTGCTCGACCTCGATGATTATGCCGCGCTGCTGGACCGCAATCCGAAGTTGGTCTCCTTCACACATATGTCCAACGTCCTCGGTACGATTAACCCCGCCACGGATATTATCCGCATGGCGCATGACGCGGGCGCAATCACATTGGTGGATGGCGCGCAATCTGTCCCGCATTTAAGCGTGGATGTGCGCGCACTCAACGCGGATTTCTATGCCTTCTCCGCGCACAAGATGTGCGGCCCAACGGGTATCGGTATCTTGTATGGCAAGTCGGCTTTACTTGAAGCGATGCCTCCGTTTTTGGGCGGCGGCGATATGATCAAGGAAGTCAAGTTGCGTTCCTTCCGTCCCAACACCTTGCCGCATAAATTCGAAGCGGGCACGCCTGCCATTGCTGAAGCCATCGGCTTTGGCGCAGCAGTGGATTATCTCTCCAACCTCGGCATGGATAACATCGCCGCGCATGAGCATGAGATCACCGCGTACGCGCTCGAGCGTTTGGAAGAAATTCCGGGGGTGAAAATATTCGGGCCTGCAGCCGATAAGAAGGGCGGAGTCGCCGCGTTCACGTTGGAGGGAGTCCACCCGCATGATGTCGCGCAAATATTGGATCAGGATGGAGTCGCTGTCCGCGCGGGTCATCACTGTGCGCAACCATTACATGAAAAATTTGGAATTCCCGCCACCAGCCGCGCTTCGTTTTACATCTACACTACCAAAGAGGAAGTGGATATGCTGGTGAATGGAATTTATAAAGTAAAAGAGATGTTTGGATAAATCTGTATCACGTGTTTCTGTGTCAAGTGTCAGGTTATATAGAACCTGACACTTGTTGCCTGACACTGGAGAACTTATGGACGACTTGTATCGTGAAGTAATTATTGAACATTATAAAAACCCCGCCTATCGCGGAAAACTGGACCCGCATGATATTTCGTTTGCGGATAATAACCCGCTGTGCGGAGACCATATCCAAATTGATCTGCGCGTGGGCGCGGATGGCGTTGTCACTGACGCCCGCTTTGACGGTCACGGCTGCGCGATTTCGCAAGCCTCCGCCGATTTGTTGATCGAATCGATTATCGGCAAACCACTTGAAGATGTGAAGAAACTCAACAAGGCCTCGGTTCTTGAATTACTTGGTATTGATCTTGGTCCGGTGCGTTTGAAGTGCGCCTTGCTTTCGTTGAAAGTCTTGAAGGCGGGTATTTACGGGCTGGGAGAAGCCGGTGACGAATTGGTGGAATAAGAACGAAAGAAAAATTTATTTTTTCATGCTGTAAAGAGAGGTAATAAATATTTTATGTTTAACTACATAGCATTCGATGAATCTAAACTTGAATTTGTAGAGATCGCGCCCGCCTCTGAACTCCCCAATGGAGAACGTCTTTTTGTGGATATCGGCAGCAAGCCGATTGTCATCTTCAACATTGCGAATCAACTCTTTGCAATCGGAGATGTCTGCACGCACGATGACGGTCCGCTCGGGGATGGCGCGCTTGAAGGAAACAATATCGTCTGCCCCCGTCACGGCGCGGAGTTTGATGTCCGCACGGGTCAAGCCATGCAAATGCCCGCTGTGATCGATATCCCCGCGTATCCGGTGCAGGTGCGCGAGGGGAATATCTTTGTGGGAATTCCGAAAGAATAAATATATAAAAAAAGCCCCTGCATTTCGCAGGGGCTTTTTTTATAAGATGTTCAACTTCGATAGGAAGAATTCATGTGATGATGTAATTTGGTTAACCGCGTAACTATTTCTTCAGGGGATAGGATCTCATCCGCGAGATGGCGATCAATCACGGCTTTGGGCATGCCGAAAACAACCGAACTTGCTTCATCTTGAACCATGATGTGCGCACCTGCTGATGCCATATTCGCCAGTCCGTCTGCGCCATCGTCACCCATGCCGGTCAAAACGATGCCGATTGCGTTCTTGTCAAAAGCGGATGCGACTGATTGAAACAAGCGCGTCGCGGAGGGACGATTCCCTTTGACGGGCGCTGAATGATCTACGTGCAGGATTCGATCCGCTGTTACAGTGAGGTGCGCATCTCCTGGCGCGACATAGATATGGCTGATTTCCATTCGCATTCCTTCTTGCACAATGGATACAGGTATTTTCGTGCGCGTGCTTAACCATTCCACCATCGCGGGCATGAACGCGGGTAAATTATGCTGCACGATCAAAATCGGGATGGAGAAATCTTCGGGCAATCCGCTTAATATCTGGGCTAAAACTGGCGGCCCGCCTGTGGAAGAGGCGATGGCGATCGCTTGTATCGAGCGCAGCACATACGAATGCAGCATCGCGGTTTTGGGTCCGATGTTTGTGAGGTGGCCCGTTTTTTTATGCGGACGCAGAATCAGATTAACGCCCGATAGTGTGCGGATGGATGTGATCAGTTGCTCGCGCACGGCTTCGAAATCTTTTTCATCCAGTCCCTTCGGTTTTTCAATGACCGTCAACGCGCCCGCCTCAATGGCATTGAATGCGGTGTTAAAGTCGCTGGCGTAAACGCTGCTGGATACGACAATGATCGGGATCGGTTCAATGCTCATGATCTGGCGGATCGCTTCCAGCCCGTCCATTTGTGGCATGCGGATGTCCATTGTGATCAGGTTGGGATGCAGACGCAGCGCCATGCGGATCGCGTCCTGCCCGTTGGTCGCTTCGCCCACCACTTGAATATCGGGCAGCCCGTCAAGCATCGCTTTGAACAGGGTGTTAATCAGCGGCGAATCATCCACGATTAAAACGCGAATCACGCGCGAGTTGCGTTTGGCTGGATCGTTACTGATCGGAGTTGCGTTCATAAATAATTTAACCTTTCAAACATGTTTTATTGTACACCGATTGGCTGATGAAAAAATTTCATATTCAGGGCATTTTCTGCATGTAAAATTTACTTTAATGCCGGATGTACCATGTCAGCAGGAAACCACATTCCGTTCATAAAAAGTTCGCATCCATCTCCACGTCCCCAGGAATTCCATCTCCATTGGATCGGCGGTATAAATTCCTGAGCGATTTTATAACACACCGCTCTTTTAGACTCAACATATGGGGAGGTAACTTTTACAACAACAGCCAGAATCGTGATGGCTGTTAACATGATCAATGCAATCAAAATTACCGCACGCCATTCTTTGAGAAATTCTTTCATGGAATTATTGACCTTTCTGAAAACTAGACTTTATTGGTAATTAGCCATCAAAAATTTAAATGACTCACTTACGAAGTTCCAATCCCGAAGGGATGGCAGGATTATAGAAAATTGCCAAAACCGTCGTCAAATCCCGAAGGGATGATATTGCCTTTGCGTAAAGCAATGACACCCCTTCGGGGTTTGGTTTCATTTTGTCTTCTTTCTATAATCATTTCACTCCTTCGGAGTTATTTCCGATAAAATCTACTATATACCAAACACCATCTCTAAAATCCACAGCAGCGCCATGCCGACGAGAATGGTCAGCAGGACATTGCGAGTTCTCCACGCGACGATGGCTCCGCCAAGACCGGCGAGCAGACGAAAATTGTGGACGGAAATATCGAGATGGCCGCTGGGATGAGTCAGCGCGGGAAATACCAGCGCGGCCAGAGCAGCAGCGGGGACGAAGCGCAGCGCGCGGCGTAGCCAATCGGGCATTGCAATTTTTCCGAATAGATAAATAAAAAGGAAGCGCAGCAGAAATGTGCCGATTCCAATTGCGAGGAAAAGAAGCCATAAGGATGAAGCGCTCATTGCGCGACTCTTGTTTTTGTTTTCATTTCTTCGGCAATGTATCCAGCGGCAATGCCGAGAAAAGTAGCCAGCACCAGCCCGATGTTGTATGGGAGTCCTTTTGCCAATACCGCGATAATTCCGCCCGCGAGTGCCGCGATAACTGTCGGGCGGTCACGCAGCGCGGCGAACATCAGCGCCATAAAACTGAGCGGGAAGGCGAAGTCGAATCCCCAACTGGCGGGGACGAGTGCGCCCAGCAGCGAGCCGATGATCGCGCTGATTTGCCACGCCACCCAAATGGTGGATGCTGCGCCAAAATAATACCAGCGGTGATTGACTTCTTCATTTGCTACAAAGTGACTCAAACTGATTCCAAATGCCTGATCTGAAAGCATGTATGCCATCAATGCCTTTTGACCTGTTGAAAGTTTTTGCAGATAGGGCGCGAGCGTGGCGCTGTACATTGAGAAACGCAGGTTGATCACCCAGGCAGTTAATACCATAATGATCCACGGGCTACCTGCGGCCATCAACTGGAACACCACCATTTGTGATGCGCCTGCAAAGACAAGCACTGACATTCCCAATGTTTCGAAGAACGTCAGCCCTACGCTGACCGCTGCCACGCCGGTGATCATGGCAAAGGGAATCACCCCGATCAGAATCGGCAGCGTTCCTCTAACCCCTGCATAAAAATCCTTGTTGATGCGCATTGTGTGTTTAGGTTTCCTTTTGCGTGAGTGTACCAGAATTATAAAAGCCCGCCTCGACAAGAGAACGGGCTTTCACTGATTACTGATAACTGATTACTGAACTACGCCGGAACCTTATCCCATTCGCGTTGAGCGTATTCATATCCGCGTTTGAGGGCTTCGTAATTTTTCGGCAGCAGATGTTTATGCCTTGCGGGCAAATGACCTTCGAGTGCTTTTTCAATATCTTTCAATGTGACTTCAGACACCGCGCTCAACAACGCGCCAACTGCAACCATGTTCACTAATTTCTTATCGCCGATCTCTTCCGCGATTTCGTTGCATGGCACCATGATGACATGCACGTCATCACGTTTTGCGCCGCGATCCACCATGGATTGATTGACGATCAATGTTCCGCCTGCTTGCATCATAGGCTCGTATTTATCAAATGAAGGCAGGTTGAGCGCGATAACCAGCGGGGGATTCTTGACGAGCGGCGAACCAATTTCGTGGTCAGCAATGACCACGGTGCAATTCGCCGTTCCGCCGCGCATTTCGGGGCCATAGGATGGAATCCAAGTTACTTGTTTGCCGGTATCCATCGCTGCGTATGCAATGACTTGCCCCGCAAACAAAACGCCTTGTCCGCCAAAACCTGAGATGATGATTTCTTTTTGCATGTTACTCCTTCGGAGGCAGAGAGTAGAGAGTGGATATTAGAAATCAGTAGTCTATCAACTACTCTCTATTCTCTACTTTCTTATATCTTTATTCCCTTAATCGCTTCGCTAACTTTGAAATCGCCCAGCGGATACGCGGGGATCATATGCTCTTCCACGAATTTCAGCGAGTTGACAGGTGTCATGCCCCAGTTGGTCGGGCAGGTGGAGAGCAGTTCGACCATTGCGAAGCCAAGTCCACGGGCTTGTGTTTCAAATGCGATGCGGATCGCTTTCTTTGCGAGGCGAATATTTTTGGGATCGTGTAATGATCGGCGCACGCAATATCCAACGCCGTCCAATGTCGAAAGCATCTCAGCGACCTTGATCGGGTAGCCTTGGGTTTCCACATCACGCCCGTTTTGTGATGATGATGTTTTCATGCCGGGCAAAGTGGTCGGCGCCATTTGTCCGCCGGTCATACCAAAGTTCGCGTTGTTGATAAATATCACGGTCAGGTTTTCTCCGCGTGCGGCGGCGTGGACAATTTCTCCCATGCCGATCGATGCGAGGTCGCCATCGCCTTGATAGGTGAAGACGATGCGGTCAGGCATCACACGCTTGATGCCGGTTGCCATCGCGGGCGCGCGTCCGTGCGGGGCTTCGACAAAATCGGTGTCGAAATAGTTATAAGCAAAAACAGAACATCCCACCGGCGCGACGCCGATCGTTTTTTCGATGATGTTCATTTCCTGCAAAACTTCCGCGACCAAATGATGCGCCACGCCATGCGTACAGCCCGGACAATAATGAGTGGGTGTGTCGGTAAATGCTACGGGTCTTTCGTAAACTAAATTTTCAGTTGCCATATTTTTTCCTTCTGTCATTGCGAGGAGCGCTCTTGCTCTTAGCGACGAAGCAATCTCATATCGTCGGGGATTGCTTCGCTTCGCTCGCAATGACGATTAGATGTGTGCCATGCGATCAAGCCAGGCGTCACGCGGATGAATATCCGCGCTGAGTTTGCTCTTGGTCATCCGATGGATCTCGCTTAATATTTCATCGGGGAAGGGAACCACGCCGCCCATGCGGCCATAGAACTCAACCGGCACACGGCCTTTCACTGCCAGGCGCACGTCTTCCAGCATCTGCCCCGAGTTCATCTCAGTGACGAGGAACGCATTCACGCGCCCCGCGAGTTGTTCGATAATCTTATGCGGAAATGGGCTGACCGTGATGGGTCGCAGCAACCCGACTTTGATCCCAGCCGCGCGCGCTTCACGTACCGCGGAGAGTGCCACGCGTCCCGCAGTTCCGAATCCCACGATGACGATCTCGGCATCATCGAGGAAATATTCTTTATAGCGAACTTCATTTTCTTCAATGGTGCGCCAACGATTAAGCAAGCGGAGGTTCATCTTCTCTTCTTCGATGGGATCCAAATAGATGGAAGAAAGCACGCGTCGTTTGCGATTGCCCATTTTTCCATCTGTCGCCCAATCCCAATTTCCGCGCTGAATGGGTTTCATCTCTGGCATTTCGGCGGGCTCCATCATTTGTCCCACACAACCATCGAGGATGAGCATACAGATGGCGCGATATTTTTCTGCGAGGTCAAAAGATAATGCGATTAGATCAATTGCTTCTTGAACTGATGCGGGCGCGAGGACGATGGGTTGGTAGTCGCCATGTCCGCCGCCGTGAACGGCTTGATTGTAGTCACCTTGCGCCGGCGCGATATTTCCGAGACCGGGTCCGCCGCGCATTACGTTGACGAGTACCGCGGGTACTTCCGTGCCTGCGATGTATGAAATGCCTTCCATCATCAAACTCATGCCGGGGGACGAAGACGAGGACATGACGCGTACGCCTGTGCAGGCCGCGCCATAGACCATGTTGATTGCGCCAAGTTCAGATTCGGCTTGCACGAATGTGCGCCCGAGTTCAGGCATGCGGCGCGAAAGATATTCAAGCACTTCTGTTTGCGGAGTGATGGGATATCCGAAGTACGCTTCCAGCCCTGCGCGGACTGCGGCTTCGGCGATCGCTTCGTTGCCTTTCCATAATTCTTTTGCCATTTAATTCTCCGTGGAAAAATCTTTAAACACAAAGTACACAAAGTACACGAAGGATGTTTTCATTTATCATCCTTCATCCTTGTTTTTTATGCCGTTACTGGCGCGGCATGTTTTGTGATTTCACGATAAACCGTGATCGCGGCGTCGGGACAAACCAGCGCACAAATAGCACACCCCGTGCAGCCGTCTTTGAACGTGTGCGCGGGGTGGTAGCCCTTGGGGGTAAGGTGTGACATGTTGAGTTCCATCACATTTTGTGGACAGGCGCTCAGACAAAGTTCACAGCCTTTACAGTATGTATCACTTACTTCGATCCAACCTTTTGCAGCCATTGAATCTCCTTTTGTTTTCTTTTACCGCTTGGAAAAATTACGTTTCTAGTGTAGATAATTTTGCGGCACTTCGTAGAGAAGTTTGACATTAATTGGTGCAATACTTCCTCTTCCTGATTATGTCCGTTTCGGCAAAATGCGGATAGTGCCAAGCGTCATATATGAGGCTGTCAAACATCATCGGTTTGAACGGGTACAATTGGCAAAAAAAACTGGAGGATCTATGCTGTTTATTCTTGGAGGTGTAATCGTGATTGCAGTTGCTATTTATGAAATTGTAAGCGGACAGTTGGTCTCGCGCGCGAAATATGGTCGCGGCGCATATCGCGACAGCGAGCCATTAAAATTTTGGGGCATGATCGCTTTTCAAGCAGTGTTGGCGATGGTATTTATCCTGCATGGATTGGATGTCTTTTAATTTTTCTCTTTTGGCTTTTCATGTCTCCCTGAGCGGTAGCGAAGGGTCTCTGAGATAATCGTAGAGGTTCTTACTTGCACCGCGCTGCGGATGCAGTGCAGGCGTCGCTTCGCTCAGAACGACATTGCGTAAGGTGAGTTAATAAAATCACACCGCCATCAGTCCTAGCTGATGGCGGTGTGATTTTGTGTGTAATGCACGCGGAACTGATTTCTATGCGGGTTGATTTTTCATGCGGTATTGATACAACAACCACCCGGCCGCGCCGAGTAATGTGAATGTGATAATTCCATCGTTGGTAGGTGAGAAGAGCATGCCTAACGTGCCGTTGAGTTTGATGAAGCCGTTGAGTAAAAGCGGCATACTGAGCGCGTTGATGAGTTCGTGCAGGATGAAGCTCGTCCACACGGATTTGCTGAGCAGGCGCAGTTCGCCAAAGAGCAGCGCTGTGGGGAATAAACTGATCAGCGCAAGAATAAGGAATGTTGCCAGGCTGGTATTTCCCAAATAAGTTGTTAGTTGTGTGCGGTCGAAAAAATAATAATAGTAAGGTAAATGCCATGCCCACCAAACTACAGCGACGATGGCGTGATTCAAAAGCGGATGAACTTTTGCCGCATCGAGCCGCGGGGTGAGATAGCCGCGCCAGGCAAATTCTTCAAAGATATTTTTCATTAGCGATGCGCCGAGCATGAAGACTACTGCGCTTGTGTATGCACCAAAGCCTTGCGCAGCAAAACCTGAGGCGCTGATCGCTTTGAATGCCAGAGCCAGCATGAAGGTCAGAAGAGACGCGAGCGGATAGACCAGAATCGCTGCGAGATACCACTTCCAACCGGAGATGAGATTCAACCCGAAGCCGGAATCTTTCCAGCCATCTCCGCCAAAGGCGCGCAATAATAAACCGGCGAGCGCGGGGGATGTGAGCCAGACAAGCGCGCCTAAACTTTGCAGGGGCGGTTGGGTGTTGCCGGTAATGTTATTGAGCCAAATACCAAGCCAGCCGCCGCCAACTGCGAAGAGTGCGACGATGATGATGTTGCGAATTTGTTTGTTCATTTAATATCTTCCTGCGCCGCTTTGCAATGCTTGATAACTTTGAAATGCCAGCAAACCAAACAAGATCGCCATGTATGTGCTTTGTAGCAACAACAGACCTGCCAGGGCCATTGCTGCGCCTGTGATCACTGAAGCCCAAAGGGATGTGCGCAGCCCATTCAATGGATCGGTTTGGATCAGGATATACCTGAGAATATTGCCGCCGTCTAATGGGTAGACGGGCATTAGGTTGAAGAGACCCCAAAAGATGTTGACCCAAAGCAGGCTCATGAAAAATGAAGTCAGAATTTCCCATGGGAACAAAACATAGGGAAAGGGAATGAAGCCGAATATGGTAGCCGGGAGAATTACACCGCCCAGCGGAAGCGCGATAATTAGAAGAAAAGCCGCGAATAGAAATCCGGCAAAAGGACCGGCAAGCGAAATGAGAATTTGTTGATTTGCAGAAATCCCAACGCTTGCGTATCTGCCGCCCCACGCGATCGATTCTGGTACGGTCAGTCCGCCTGAAAGATGAAGAATGATCTGTGAGTCCTGTCCGTAGCGGCGCATGGCGAAGGCATGTCCCAATTCGTGAATGGTGATGGAAACAAAGACGGCGATTATCCAGCCCAGCACTTTGGCGGGGCTGCCCAAGGAAGCGCCAAAGAGAATGGTCATTAACCAAAATAGCGGATGAACCCGTATTGGGATTCCAGCAATGGAGAAGCAGAGATCAAAACGAGTGGGGGCGGGGGGTTGAAACATAAACATGATCTTGTATTTTTCCTTATAGTGTTTGTGTTTGAGAGTAATGGGGTAAATTTTGTTTGCGGAAAATTCAAAAATGTAATGGGCAGTATACTCTGAAATAGAAGAGTCGGTTTTCTCTCATCGGGTAAGGAATGATAAATTTATAAATTCCGTTACAGCGACTATACTTGGTGAACAGGAACCGAATCATGATTACAGAGCCAATCATACATCAATGTGAGTGCGAAACATGTCAAGTAGGTTTTGACGTGGAAATCAAAGAAAGACATCAACGAATCAACCTATTTTTGAGTCGCCTGAACGAACCGCAGAGACGCTGGTATGTTGCGACCTTGTCAGAAGATACGAATGGGACGAGTGATCGACAACTGGCAATTATCACAGGATTGGATGAAAAAACAATTCAACACGGCAAGGCAGAGTTGAAAGAACAGTTGTCTGGATTGCCATTGGGTCGTCAACGTCAGGTAGGTGGCGGACGATTACGAGCCGAAAAAAAGATTCGCAGTTAGAGCCGAAGTTACTGGAGTTGGTTGCGCCGAATACGGCAGGCGACCCGATGAGCAGCCGCAAATGGTTGAATTGTCGCTTGCAAGATATACAAGAGCGTTTAGGAAAACATCGCGTGAGTACGCCTGTCATCAGCCGATTACTGAAAGCGCATGATTATCATTTGAGAGGCAACCACAAGAAAATCTGTGCCAAGCAAGACCCTGAACGCAACCTACAGTTTGAGCATATTCAGGAACAGCGCCAGCAACATGAAGTGAGTGGTGAGCCAAAAATCAGCACGGATACGAAGAAAAAAGAGTTGATTGGCAACTTTAAAAACCCTGGGCAGATTTGGTGTCAAGCGGCAGAACAAGTCAATGCCCATGATTTCAAACAGGATGCTCTGGGACGCGCCGTACCCTATGGCGTTTATGATCTCCAGTTCAATCGTGGTACAGTCTACCTCGGACGGTCTGCGGATACGCCTGCTTTTGCCGTGGACAATATTGCCGAGTGGTGCGCCACAGAAAGATTGGAGCGTTTTCCAAATTCAACCCGTTTGATGATTGAGACGGATTGTGGCGGAAGCAATAGCGCTGTTTCCAGAGCATGGAAATATCATCTGCAAGAAAATGTATCGGATCGCTTTGGCTTGATCGTGACGGTTTGTCACTACCCGACTGGAGCCTCTAAATGGAACCCGATTGAACATCGTCTCTTTAGCGAAATCAGCAAGACTTGGGCAGGTTGTCCGTTGCGCACCTTTGTGATTGCCGCTCAATATATTCGAGAAACAAAAACCAAAACTGGACTGACGGTTTGCGCTCATCTTGTTCGAAAGAAGTATGCAACAGGCGAAAAAATCTCTAACGAAATGATGGCAACTTTGAACATTACTCATCATACTATCTGCCCTCAATGGAATTACACCATTTATCCTCGCTGCCTTATCCAATGACGGAAATTATTCTTTTACGAACCCTTAGAGACTGTTTCTTAAAGGCGCATTTAATCGCCAATCTCGTGTAGGTCACGCTTGTAGCGTGACGTTTATGCGGCAAAAGCTGTCACGTTGCAAACGTGACCTACATCTTTCACGCAAAGAAACGACTTAAGAAACACTCTCTTAGGTAATCGTAGAGGCTCTTCGCTCCGCTCACATCGTCCCGATGTTCTTTCGGGAGAGCGACATTGCGTAAGGTGAGTCAACATTTGGTTCATTGGGCATCGCCGTGATTAAGCCACATATGGGGGGCGGCAACGAAATAAGCGGTAGCCGTTCAAATCAAGATAGATACGTTGGAATAAGTGTGTAAGATTG
>VFKN01000035.1 GCA_009885525.1 Anaerolineaceae bacterium
AAAACAGATCCCACCCATGTCCCTTTTGGTGACAAAGCGCGCTCGTGAACTCAACCTCAGTTGCTCGTGGGGCTGAGTGACTCTCCCCTAATTTTTGAGATGATACGAGACGGGGGCTAAATTAAAAAAACCTGCGCCGGATATCCGGCGCAGGTTTACTTTTTAAAGGCACTGTCATTGAAAAGGATCAATAACCTTCCAACTCATATTCCGCGCTGAACACTTTCAATACAGCCGTTTTGGATGACGGCTTGGGAAACGTAAAATAAATCGTCTCGCTTGCCCCGGCCTTGATTTCTTTTGGCAGGGCAGGTTCGGCGCTGGCAGGCGTATTATTTTCAGAAGATAATGAAACATCATTTGCGGTCAGCGTGATGGATGATTGTCCGGTGTTCAAAATCGAAACGCCCACGCGGATGGTTTTTCCATCTGCCGAGGTTGTCGTTTCCAGCAGGGAAATCTCGGCTTGAATTGCCGACGCGTCCGGCGTGTTGAAGGTGGTGATCGTCTCCGCTTGCAGTTCCCCTTTGGCTGTAAAACCCGCAGCGGATGAATCCGCTTGAATAAAAATCGTAATCGCGGACGCAGATTGATCCAGCAGCGCGGAGAGACTCGGCGTGCCTTTCTGGAGCGTGGAAAGAGTATACGTGGTTGAGTTACAGTTTGCCTGCTTGACGATCACCTGATCCCCGGTTTTCAGTGCGGCTTCCAGCGCAAGATTTTTCGTCGTTGGGCTTAGCGCGAAAGCCTGGTTGGTGTCTGTCCCCTCCACCCAAAATACAGTGTCCTCGCGCTCGGCGGGCACTTTCAAAGAACCGTTCGCTTCCGGCGGGATGGTCTCGATAATATATTGTTGCGTGCCAAGTGTGAGAGTCGCTGGGTTACAGCCCTGTTTCGGGAAAAGCCTCTCCCATGGAATTGTCAGTGCAGCAATAAGCCCGAGCACGAGCAATCCACTCAAAATCCACGAAAGGGTACGGCGATTATTGACAATTGTGTTCATCGTTATTTCCTCCACATGTAATTATACTCAGTAGATCACGAAAACGTAGTAACGACTTCAGTCGTTCGGCTAAAAAGCGACTAAAGTCGCAACTACGAAGTCTTTTCGTGAAGTACTGATACTGCGCGAAAAAGAAATTAACTTGATGCATCCCACGGAGCGACGCCACGCCCGTGTTCGCTTCGCAGCGACCTGGAAACTGATTCAGCGACCCCGGGCAGAATCTCCCCCGCAGCCGCCAGAAGACCGAAGCAGCCCGCGATCATCATGTCACCGAAGGGAGTGGCATAATAAGGATGAATTATGAAGGATGAAGGATGAATTGATGCACGATTAAAAATTGATCGTCTTGGTCCCGTCACCACTACATCAAAATCATCTTTGCCGAATTCAAAAACTTTGTCGGTGTACATCAACGCGCCGTGACCCATATCATCGAAGACATCTTCGTGTTTGAGCGAGCAATCCGCTAATCTGCTCAGCAGCGATTCGAGTTTGGGCAGATCAATCTCGCCGGTGTGATGTTCAAAGACGCCCTCGATTCCATTTTCGCCCAGACGAAATGCCAGCGTGTGAAAGTTGCCGACATTGCAAATAATCTTCTGTTTGCGCTTTGCGACCACAGGATCAAAGTTTGCGCCCAACACAGCCGCAGGCGCGGTGTCCATCACCAACAGCGGACAGTTGAGATTCGGCGCTGAATCCGCTACGGATTGCAGGCGCGTCATGATTTTGGGAATTTCAGTGGATGGAAAAATAAAAGAAGAAAGAGAATTTTTTGCTTTGATTCTTTCATCCAAATAATCAAACCTGAATTGCCGATCTGAAATCCCCGCAGGCGCGTTGCCGTGATCAAAGACCGCGACGGCGATAGCTGCAAGATCGTCCAGTGAAACGCCGTAATCATTAAATGTTTTGGAAATTAATTCAAAATCAAAATCTTTGAGTTCAAGACTTTCGACCTTTGACCTTAGACTTTTCGCCTCATCATCCGAGATTATTTTTATTCCTAATGCTTCCACCTTATCCAACTCATCATTGAGCGTCGTCGCAGCGGATGAAGTCATATACACTGGGATGCCCGCGCGCGCGGCTTCTTCGATTGCCCATGATGAAGGGCCACCGCCCATTTGGTATCCTGTGAACAACATTGGGGTACGGGAAAGAAGCGCGCGCTTCACGCGGCGATGAATCATCATGGTGGGCGAAGGCAATACGAGTTTGAATCCGTTCTCGATGTCGAGATTCGAATCGTATAAAAAAATATCCTGCGTGCCCGTGCCGATGTCTACCGTTAAGATTTTCATAGATGTTTATCCCCTCCCATTTTGGGAGAGGGCAGGGTGAGGGTTATATTTCAACCCCAAGCCAGATGCGGATGAAGTACCCGATTACAAATGAGAATGCCGCCACGCTCAAACTCAAACCCGCCATCTCCATAAATCTTTCCTTGAAAGATTCTCCCTTGGCAACGGAGATATAGTAGTTGAACACCGCAATGATAATGACTGCGGTTGTAAGTGAAATGGCAAGATCGAGAAAATAATTTTCAAAAAGCAGGTACGGCAAAATAAGCAGCGTGACGGTGATGATGTATGCAACGCCCGTGTATACCGCCGCGCGGACAGGATGTTTGCTGGTTTTTTCCGAACGAGTGGAGAGATATTCGCTGGCTGCCATGGACAGCGACGCGGCAACGCCCGTGATCAGTCCCGACAGCGCGATGAGTTTCACATCCTGCAACGCGAGAGTCAGTCCCGCCAGGGCGCCGGTCAACTCGACGAGCGCGTCATTCAAGCCCAGCACCACCGAGCCCGCATATTGCAGGCGTTCTTCATCCAGCATATCGAGCAATTGAGTTTCGTGCGCGTTTTCCTCGTGCTGATATTTTGCGGCTTCCGGAATTTCTTTTGCGACTGCGGAGTAATTGACCTGCGCGGCTTCCTCGCCCATCTCCATGAGTTTCACGCCAAAGGTAAAACCAAAAACAATGCTGATGATGTAATACAACCATACAAAAAACCAGCGCGGTTGGACTTCCTCTTTTGTATATTGCTTCCAGCCATTGTAATGACGAAGTTCATCCTCAGCAATCTGATCGAGGATATTTGCGTTCTCTTGCGATTTGATTCGGTTAGCTAATTTTTTGTAGATATGATATTCGGTGATCTCGGTCTGTTGAAAGAGGATCACTTTTTTGCGGATGTCTTCGCTAAGTTGCATTTGAAGTCTCCTTTGACTTTTTTCAATTATAAACTCACCTTACGCACCCAAGCGTGATTCCCTGAGCGTTAGCGAAGGGTCTCTGAGATAATCGTAGAGGTTCTTCGCTACCGCTCAGAACGACACTGCGTAAGGTCAGTTATAAAGACAAAATCAATTAAACACGAAGGAGACAAAGGGCACAAAGGATTTCTTAAACCTTCGTGTACTTCGTGTACTTTGTGTCCTTTGTGTTAATGACTTTATGACTATGTCAGCGTTTCGTAATTCTCAGGCAACCAGCAGCAGAGGACTAATTCTCTTGCGGCTTTGACTTCATCCATGCGTCCGAAGGGCGTGATGTGCGGCGCGTCGTGGAGCAACTCGGGCTGAGTCTTCGCCTCCTCCGCGATTTTGATCAGCGCGTCGGCGAAGCGATCTAATGTGTCCTTGTTCTCGGTCTCGGTCGGTTCGATCATCAACGCTTCGTGGACGATAAGCGGGAAGTAATTTGTGGGTGGGTGGAAGTTGTAATCCATCAGACGCTTGGCGATGTCGAGCGCGCGCACATCGCTGCCCGCGAATTGACCTTCCGCCACGAATTCATGCATGCAGATGCGGTCATATGGAATGGTGTATGTGCCGCGCAATTTTGCTTGCAAATAATTCGCGTTCAAAACCGCATATTGCGAAATATCTTTCAAGCCATCAGGTCCGTGCATCGAGATGTAAGTATATGCGCGGACTAATCCGCCGCCGAAATGTCCGTGGAAGGCTTTCATGCGTCCGATGGAATTCTTCGGGGTGACGAAGCCGTACAGCGGCGCGGTGTTTTCATCCGCTTCTTCGACGATGCCAACGAGCGGTGAGGGTAGGAAATCCACGAGGCGCTGACTCACGCCGACGGGACCTGAGCCCGGTCCGCCGCCGCCGTGCGGGACGGAGAATGTCTTGTGCAAGTTGAAGTGCATCACGTCAAAGCCGAGATCGCCGGGGCGGACGATGCCGAGCAGCGCATTAAGATTCGCGCCATCGCCGTACATCAATCCGCCGCAATCTTTGACGAGTTTGATGACTTCTTCCATGTGTTCATCGAACATGCCGAGCGTGTTCGGGTTGGTGACCATCATGCCGACGACGGTGTCATCACATGCGGCAGCGAGCGCTTTGAGGTCAACATTGCCGCGCGCATCGGATGGGATGGTGACAACGCTCATACCCAACATACCAGCCGACGCGGGGTTCGTTCCGTGCGCCGCATCGGGGATGAGCATCTTGGTGCGTTTGCTGTCGCCGCGTGATTTGTGATAGGCGGCCATCATCAACACGCCGGTGAATTCTCCGTGCGCGCCGGCTGCGGGTTGAAGCGTCATGCCTGCAAATCCGCTGATCTCTTTCAGCCATTCTTGCAATTCAAACATCAAAACCAAATTGCCTTGTACGGTTTCAATCGGCTGCAATGGGTGGGTGTAAAGGAAGCCGGGCAAACGGCAGGTATCTTCGTTGATCTTCGGGTTGTATTTCATGGTGCATGAGCCCAAAGGATAGAAGCCGTCGTCCACGCTGTAGTTGAATTTGCTGAGTTTCATGTAGTGGCGCACAACATCCACTTCAGCGAGTTCGGGCAGGGGCAGATCAGAGCGGAGTAAATTTTCGTTGGGCAGATCAGTATGGGGGACGTCTGATGCGGGCATCGTGACGCCGGTTCGACCCGGGGAAGATAATTCAAAGATGGTGGGTTCCAGAATGGTGGGCATTATTCCATCTCCTTTAACACTTCGACGAGCGTGTCAATTTCTTGTTTGCTGTTCATTTCGGTGAACGCCATGAGGATGTGGTTTTCGAGCGAGGGATAATCTTTGCCGAGATCGTATCCGCCGAGGATGCCGTTGGCGAGTAAGTATTCGTTGACTTCACTGGCGGGTTTCGGGCAGCACAAAACAAACTCATGGAAAAACGGATCGCTGAAACATAAACCATAGCCGTCGATCTTGCTGAGTTCGCTGGCGGCGTAATGCGCTTTTTGATAGCAAAGATTTGCAACTTGACTCAAACCGGTTTTGCCAAGCGCCGACATATACACCGCGCAGCCAAGCGCGAGCAGCCCTTGATTGGTGCAGATGTTGGATGTAGCGCGTTCGCGTTTGATGTGTTGTTCGCGCGCGGTGAGGGTCAGCACATAAGAGCGCTGCCCGCGATTATCAATGGTTTCACCGATGAGACGCCCCGCCATTTTGTGCACATAGGATTTTTTCGTGGTGAAGAATCCGAGATATGGTCCGCCATACCAAAGCGGAATACCGAACGGCTGCGCTTCGCCCACAACAATATCCGCGCCCATCGAGGCGGGAGTCTTGAGCATAAGCAGCGCGGTGGGATTCGCAACGACGCATACGAGTGAACCTTTTGCATGCGCGTCTTCGATGAGTTTGGTGTAATCGTAAATGCGTCCGAAGAAATCGGGATATTGCACAACGACAAGCATGGTTTTTTCATCAACCAACGCCATCAAAGATTCGGGGCCGGCTTCGAGGTCAACTGTAGGGTCGTCGCCCGCTTCCTCAAGTCCCATGCCTTGCGAGTAGGTGCGAATCACTTCGCGGTACTGCGGATGCACGCTGGGAGACATGACCACTTTTTTGCGCTTGCCGCGGAACTGCGCAAACGCAAGATTCACGGCTTCGGCGGTAGCAGTCGCGCCATCATAGTGCGATGCGTTGGAAACTTCCATGCCGGTCAGGTTGGTCATCAGCGATTGATATTCGAAGATCGCCTGCAATGTGCCTTGCGAAATTTCCGGCTGGTACGGTGTGTACGCGGTATAGAATTCGCCGCGGCGCAGCATGTGATCAACAACAGATGGGATGTAATGGTTGTACGCGCCTGCGCCGAGGAAGGAGATCAAATGCTCGCGCACGTTCTCGTTGGTGTTCGCCATTTCACTTAAAAGTGAAGCGGCTTCCATTTCGGTTAAGGCTGGGGGAAGGTCAAGTTTTGGGAAGCGGTGCTTCTGCGGAATAGCGTCGAAAAGATCATCGAGTGATCCTACGCCAACCGTCTTAAGCATCGCATCCCGTTCGTTGGGGGAGATGGGAATATAAGTCATGTTGCCTCTGTGGTTAGTGATCAGTGAACAGTAATCAGTGCTGATTACTGTTCACTGATTACTGATTACTGGACTAATGCGCGCGTCCTGCACAATCCTGCTCATAAGCGGCGGCATCCATCATTTCACTGCCTGCGCTGCCTTCGATCTTAATCATCCAGCCTTCGCCGAAGGGATCGGAGTTGAGGATTTCTGGTTTGTCGGGGAGGCCTTTATTCACCGCGCTGACTTTGCCTGCGACGGGCGCGTAAATTTCAGCAGAGGCTTTCACTGATTCAACGGAGGCGATGGCTTTGCCGACGGTCACTTCTTCGCCTTCTTCGACGAGAATCTCAACGAAGACGATGTCCGAAAGTTGGCTTTGAGCAAAGTCGCTGATGCCGACTGCGCCGCTGGAGGGGTCGAACCATTCATCGGACTTTGTGTACTTGAGGTTGGAAGGTACGTTCATTTTTATATCTCCTGTTTGGTGAAATATGGCGAATCAAAAGAGGACGCACGATTCTAGAATCATGCGTCCTCTGTGTTTGGAACCTGAGAGATTGGGTTAGAGATTAGAGATTAGAGAGAAGGTATTAGAGAGTAGTATGTTTCTCATACTTTACTATTCTCTATTTATCTATTCTCTATTTATCCATTCATCTAACTTTACACCGTCGGTATCCCTTGCGGGAATTTTCCAGAGCATTGCGGTTGCAGGGTCCTTTTGCCTGAGAGATTCATCTGGTTTCGCCTGTTCCCAGATTTGCACCTTCGGCGCTCTTACGAGTCTCTTCCCTGTCAATCGTTGAATTGTGATTGAATTCTAAGGTTTACAGGGATGAGAGTCAAGTGTAGAACATCACCAATTATTTGCCGGCAACTTTGCGAACACGTTTTGGCTTGGCGGGTTCTTCAATCGATTCCGGTGAAATGATTTCAGTTTCAGGCTCTGCAATCACAGATTCAACGACAGGCGCTGACTCGGGCTCAATGACAGGTGCTGGCTCGGGTTCAACAACGGGCGCTGGTTCAGGCGCAGGTGTGGAAATTTGCACGCCATTAATCTTTGCGAAATAATCTTTTACAGTTTGATCGTTGAAGAAGATCAAATTCAAAATGCCGACAGCCATTGAAAAGACATTGCCGTAAATAAAAGTTATGATCTGGAATATCGCCAGCGGTTGCGAAGGCTGCACAGGTTGGGGCTGCGCGCTGAGTAATTTCGCCGCGTAGATAATTTCAAACACACCGAGTATGGTTGGCAAAATGGTAATCGGCAGGCAGATCACTCCAATGATTGTGCCAAGCGCGGTGGCAGAAGCCACAAATCCCCAAAAGAGATTCACAATGCCGCTGAGCAGGGTCAATATGGCGATGGTTGTAAATAAAGCTGGTTTTTGTGCTGTGTTCATTCATTACTCCTTTTCATGCAGGATATAACGAATGAAAAGAGATTTGGTTGCAAGGTCACGGCTGCTGAAATGCCAGCGACAATCCGCCGAGATAAGTTTTGCCATTTGGGTCAGTGCATGTCGGCGCGGAAATATTGTTGACGAATGTTCCGCCTTCGATGACTCTGATACTGTAACTGATATTTTCCTGCATGACGAAATCCGCGTAACCGTTCCCGACCTCGGGTTTGAATCCCGTAAAGAGATGATCTTCACCCTCGGTGGATGTGATGATGATCTCAATGCCCGCAATTTGCTTGCGGCGCGAATCGATCAATGTGAATTGCAACAGCCCGGGTTCAATGGTTGGATCGCAAACTGTATCCTGTCCAATTAAGATAAAGGGCGTGCCTGAATCAGGGATGGCTGTAAATGTAGGGCGCGGTGTCAACGTGAATGCAAGTATTGCAAAAGGAGTTTGGATCAACTCCGCTGTCGGTGTGGATGTTGGCTCGATGGATTCCGGCGTGGGCGTTTGGGTGATAATGCTTTTTGTTGAAGAAGTTGCAACCGTTGGTTTGATCTTTGTTGCAAAGGGCGTGCTTGTCAGCGGAACGCTGACAATGCCTTTCTGCAAATCGGTGGCGAGTTGCGCAAGCAGCTGCACGTTCGCAGCGGATTCGCTTGAGCCGACTGTGCGCTGCGCTTGCGCGTTGAGTTCCCCTAATGGATCTGTAGCACTGAGCAATTCGAGGCGCGCGCGCGCGCGGGCCAGGTCATGTGAGGATGCATAGGATGCGGCGATGACGATGCGATACTGATCTTTGAAGTCGTCGCGCAAAAGAGAGGGACTCGCATCCACATATTCTACGGGGGCGATTAACCACGAGTATGCCAGACCAACTCCACATCCGATGAGGAGCGCGAATACGGGTAGGAGAAAATTGCGCAGCAGAGTCTTCATGGGGCGTTGCTCCCCTGCGGTTGATACGTCTGCATGGCGGTATGTAATCCTTGCAGAAGGATGATCTCGGTTTCGGTGAATCCGTTTTGGGTGGCGTAGGTCAACGCGGCTTCGACGATCTTTGCGGGGGAGTCGCTTCCGAGCATGGCGAGTCGGCGCGCGCTGGTTTCGGAGTCCTGTTCGCGTTGATGCGCTTCGGCAACCATCAAAACGTAATCGGCGCGATAATCGGCGCGCATGATACTCGGCGTGACGTTGGTATATTCGACGGGGCTGATGACCCATCCATACGCAAGGCCAAGTGCGATGCCAATAATCAGAAGGATGAAATATTTAAGCCAGTTAGACATGGGGGTTTTGGGAAAATATCCGGGCAGGGTGTCGGCGGCGCCCGAAAACTCTATCTTACCGTTGCTATCTTTCGATCCTGGCGGGATTCGAAAGGTTTCGCCGCGCCGATCCTGCCCGGACGCTGTAAGGATACACGATGAATGGAGGTGTGTCAACTTGGAATATGAATGCGCCGATGTTTTAAGTCTAAAGGATTGTATAATCAAAACATGTTGAACCGCTTGAGTCGTTTATTTGTTCCGCCCATTTTTGCGGATGAAGAGAAAACACGGGCTGCCCGGTTTATGATCAGTTTTTCATGGATTGCGATTTGCGTCGTCCTTTTATTGATCTTATCCCGGCTTGTTTTGTTAACCGATGAAAGCGATATTCCCCTGATCATGTTCTTTGCGATCATTGCGGTCTTGTTGTTTGTGCAATACATTGTCAGGTTGGGTTACGTAAATACTGCGAGCATCTTTATTGTATTCAGCCTATGGGGTATGTTGACGTATCTTGCCTGGTACGCTGACGGGATTCGCGACCTCGCGGTTACTGCTTATATTATTGTGATCATTTTCGCCAGTCTTTTATTGGGGTGGCGTTTTGCATTGTTGGTGGGGACGATGAGCGTATCTGCTCTTTGGTATTTCGGCATCATGGAGAAACAGGGAGTGCGCGTTTTGCATGTGGATGATCCCATCAGCTATGCGCGGGATTTTACGGGGGTCATCTTTCTCATTGGCGTGTTGGTCTACCTGCTTAGCACAGATTGGTCGCGTACTTTGCAATCCGCTCGCGTCGAGTTGCAGGAACGTTTGCGCGCCGAAGAAAAATTACAGCGTCAGGCAAATTATCTCGCGGCTTTGAATGAGACTGCGTTGGGGTTGTTGAACCGCTCCGAACTTCATCCGCTGCTCGAATCGATTCTTACGCGGGCTTGCGACCTGCTTGATACCCAGCACGGTTTGATCGAGATGCTCCTGCCGGATGATTCGGCGTTGAGGCAGGAGGTGGGTATCGGCGTACTTGCCCAATTCAACGGGAATCTTACGTTGAAGCGCGAAGGCGTAACTGGAAATGTTTGGGCAAGCGGTCAAACCCTGGTTGTACAAAACTATCCAGCGTGGGGTAACAGCTTGCCTGATTTTGTTAACGCAGGTTTTAATGTGGTACTTGGTGTTCCCCTTAAAATGGAAAATGCGGTTATTGGTGTGCTTGCCATTTCCCTGATCGAAAGAAACCGGACATTTACGCAGGAACAGATTGATTTTATGGAACGCTTCGCCGCGCTTGCATCAATTGCGATTGACAATGCGCGTTTATATGAGCAGACGCAAAAGGAACTTGCCGAGCGAAAAGCGGCTGAAGAACGTTTCGGCAAAGTATTCCATGCCAGCCCGGTGGCAATTGTTATGTCATCTTTGGAGGCGGGGCAGATCATTGAGGCAAATGAGGCTTATTGGAAATTAAGCGGTTTCGATCCTCAAATAACGCTTAATAAAACCGCGGTTGAAATGGGGATATGTGATACAGAAGAAGAGTGGAATCGTTTTAGCGAACAAATCCGCCGCGAGCGTTCCGTATACGATTCGGCATGTCAATTCAAAACGCAAAGCGGGGAATGGAAGTCTACGCTCGCTTTTTATGAGTTGGTGAAATTGGAAAACGAGGACAGCCTCTTATCCATGTTCTATGATGTTACCGAACAGAAGAACGCGAGCGAATCGCTGCAAAATAGCGAAGTGCGCATGCGCGCCATTCTCGCAGCCATTCCCGATATGATCTTTGAAGTATCGAAGGACGGCGTATTTTTGGATTTTATGGCATCCGAAGATGTGATGCCCATGCTGCCGCCCGCTCAATTCATCGGCAGGAATGTAAGGGAATTATTTTCGCAGGTTATTGTCGATCAAACTTTTTTTGCACTCGGGCGCGCACTGGAGACAGATCAGCTGCACGCTTTTGAATATGAATTGACACTCGGCGGGGAAATCCATTTCTTTGAAGCGCGGATTGCCGCCGTCAATTCTGAATCTGCGATCATCATGGTGCGTGATATCACCCAAAGTAAATTTATACAAACCGACCGCGAGAATCTTATCAACGAGTTGGAAGGTAAGAATGGCGAGTTGGAGCGCTTTACCTACACCGTGTCGCATGATCTTAAATCCCCGCTGATTACGATCAAAGGCTTTCTTGGCTTTCTGGAGCAGAGCGCCCTCAACGGAAATACTGTCCGCTTGAAGGCGGATATTAAACGCATCTCAGAAGCGACGGATAAAATGCAACTCCTGCTAAATGACCTGCTTGAACTATCGCGTGTCGGGCGTTTGACCGAGCCGTATCAAAATATTGATTTCGGGGAACTTGCCCGCGAAGTTGTGGAACTTTTATATGGGCGCTTGCATGAAAAAGAAATTGATTTGGTGATCCAGGATAATCTTCCCGCCGTGTACGGAGATCGCCGCCGCCTGTTCGAAGTGCTGCAAAACCTGATTGACAACGCCGCGAAATTTATAGAGGGACAGCCAAGTCCGCGCATTGAGATCGGTCATAAAGGTTTTGAAGGTGTAATGCCGATTTTCTATGTTAAGGATAACGGCATAGGGATTGATCCTATGCATCAGGAACGTATTTTTGGTCTCTTTAATAAACTGGATGCGCAAAGCGAGGGAACTGGTATTGGGCTTGCCCTGGTGAAAAGAATTATCGAATTCCACAAAGGCAGGATCTGGGTTCAGAGTGGAGCTGGGCAGGGAGCCACTTTCTTCTTTACACTCGCACCGGCTGAGTAATAATTTATATTTTTCTGTCATGATGGTCTCGATATACCGCAAAGAACAAGAGTGCGGCTACTCGACCATCGGATTTATTCGTTGACCGAAAATTACTTATGCAAGAAGTCTATTCTTCCCCATCGATTGCTGACAGGAAAACCTCAACAAGCCCCGGGTCGAATAGCTGACCGGATTTTTCGCGCAGGTATGCGACAACTTCTTCACGCGCCATTTTTTTGCGATAGGGGCGGTCGCTGCGCAGCGCATCCCACACATCCACGATTGCGAAGAGGCGCGCGGTCAGCGGTATTCCGTCACCTTTTAAAGCGCGCGGATATCCACTTCCGTCCCAGCGCTCGTGGTGGCAAAATGGAATTTCCAACGCGGGTTCAAGATAAGCAATTGGGGAGAGCATTTCATACGCGTACATGGGATGGCGGCGCATTTTCTCCCATTCTTCTTCATTTAGCGGACCAGGTTTGTGCAGGATTGCATCCGGAATCGCCATCTTTCCCATGTCGTGCAGCAACGCGCCGCGACGGATGTGGACAAGTTCCTCTTCGGGGAATCCAAGCGTTCTCGCGACTCTAACCGTTATCTCTGTTACGCGTTGTGTGTGCCCCTCTGTTTCACGGTCGCGCAAATCAAGCGCGCGCACCCAACCCTCGATGGTTCTTTGGTAGGCTTCTTGAAGATCGTTGTGCGCATCTTGCAGGGCCTTCTCGGATTTTTTTCTTTCAGTAATATCGCGTGACGCGGTTTGTATCTCGATGACGATATTTGTTTTCTGATCAAAGATGGCGCGCGCCGATGATTCCAACCAGATGTAATATCCGCTTTTGTGCAGCGCCTGATACGTAACCGTGTATACCCCTTCTGCTTGTTTATCTTTGAATAGATTTATAACGCGCGCGCGGTTTTCTGCATGGATGAAATCAAAACTGATTTTTCCGGTAAGTTCTTCAGGGGTGTAACCGAGAATAGTCTGACAGGCGGGAGAAACATAAAGCATACGCCCGTCAATGGATAGGCGTGAAATCATGTCACTGGCGTTTTCGGCGAGCAAGCGGAATTGCGATTCACTTTCCAGCAGCGCTTTTTGCATACGGACACGTTCAGTGCGCGCCTCCCATTGCTGGATGGCGCGTTCAGCCAGGTGCGGCATATCCAGCATCGACTCCGGTGATTTGACAACATAATCGAGCGCGCCGGATTTAAGCGCTTCGACTGCGATGCGCTCGTTGCCGTAACTCGTCATGAGTATGATGGGCGTAGCCAGCGTATCTTTATGATTGGGAAGCAGTTCCATACTTTCGCCGTCAGGCAAACGCCAGTCTGCGATGATGAGCGACGGTTCCTGTTTCAGAATTGCCTCACGCGCTTCCGCAAGCGACTTGACGTGTTGGATTCCAATCTGCGGATTCTGATCTTCAAAGGCGCGTTGAATTAATTCAGCGTGTGATTCCTCATCTTCTATTAAAAGGATATAGGTCGTGTTGTCTTGCATTTTCTTCACCATTAACTAAATATGCGGGCGGGTGTTCCAGCCAAGCCAATAAAACCCCAGGTCTTGCATGAGTTTGTTGAATTCATCAAATCCCACTGGTTTTACCAAATAACTGTTGACATGGTTATCGTATGCGCGGGCTACATCTTTTTCCGCTTCGGATGTGGTCAGGATGATAACAGGGATGTGTTTAAGTCTATCTTGTTCTTTGATCTGCCGAAGCACTTCGAGTCCGTCAACGCGCGGCAAGCGCAGGTCAAGCAAAATCATATGCGGGTGCGGGCTGGATTCCGGGTCTTCATATTCTCCGCGCCTGAGCAAATAATCCAGTGCTGTTTGCCCATCCAAAAAATGTTTAATCTTATTGGCGATATTATGATCTTCCAGCGTTCGGATCACGAGTTCGGCATGATCTATATTATCTTCCACTAACATAACCAGTACAGGTTCACCGATCATTACTTTACTTCCTTTCATTGATATTTACTTATTGTAAACGATTTGCATAATTCCAACCGTTTTTTTTATAACGCTTGTTCAAGGATTAACAAACTATTCATTCAACCATCATCTGTTTTTTGAGGAGAATATACGATGGGGAGTATAATTTAGTAAGTACATATATTTACTTTACATCAACCTCTTGGATAAATAAATTACATAGGTGACATCATGACAAAAATTCTTCTGATCGAAGATATGCCTGATACTGTCGAGCTTGTGCGCCGGGCGTTAACTTCGAATGGATATGATTTCATCTATGCGCCCGATGCAGTGACGGGATTGAATACCGCGCTTGCGGAACACCCCGATCTTATCCTGCTTGATCTTGGCCTGCCCGATTATGATGGTCAAACGCTGGCCGGCTGGCTGCGTGATGAAGCCTCATTGGCGGCAACTCCTATTATTGCATTTACAGCCTGGCCCCTGGAAACCGGGAAACAAATGGTTGAAAGCTATGGCTGTAATGGCTATATTGCCAAACCCATCGGCAAAATTACAGAATTCGTTGCGCAAGTTAAATCCTATTTAAAGACTCCATAAATGTACCCTGTTACAAAAAACAATACAATCCTTTTGGTCTCTGCGAGCCAGTTTAGCTTTGAACAGCTTGCGGCAATCTATAATCAAACCCGCGTGGATTACATGGTCCCCATGCCGATGAATGCAGTCCGTTTGCAGGAATACGTCGAGACCTATGATGTATCCCTTGAGCACTCGTTTGTCGCCATGACGAAAGACGGCGAGATGCTGGGCGTTGCCATGCTCGGCTTGCGCGAAGACCGCGCATGGATCACCCGCCTCGGCGTGATCCCCAATACGCGGCGCATCGGAGTCGGCGAAACGCTGACGAGAGGCTTGATCGAACGCGCCGAACAACTCGGGCGTCGTTTCGTCATGCTCGAAGTGATCAAGAACAATGCGCCTGCACATCAATTATTTTTGAAGTTGGGCTTTTATGAAGTCGGCGAACTTTTGGTTTTACGGCGCTCCCCGCAGATCCCGCCGCCGAATCCCATTGTAGCGGATGCGCAGCGCATGGAGCGCATGGACGCGCTTGTCCTGGTGGGACATGACCGCGGCACACAGCCGTGGACAAATCAATCTGAATCGCTGTTCAATGCCTATGACGTTTCCGGGCTGCGCATCATGCTCGCGGATGATAGCCGCGGCTGGCTGGTCTATCAGCGCCAGAGATTTTTACTCACCCGCTTCGCGATCAAAACCGAGGTAGGTGACCCCGCCTCGGTTGCCTATGCCTTGTTGACGCATTTGCATCATCAATATCCGCGCCTCGATACGCAGATCGAAAATATTCAGGTGGATGACCCACACCTGCCTGCGTATCAGAAAATGGGATATGTCGAAGCCTTTCATCGCATTGAAATGTGGCGCGGCGATCCGCCCGCAAGTTTGAAGATGAATTCTGCATAAACCCTTTCATGCCTCACTTATATCTCACCCCCGCTTCCATCATCTACCTGACGGAATTTGTCTTAAGTCCGGCTCTCCCATTCTTTTCCATTCCACGCACTTGATGAACGTTTTTTACAACGCTCACATTTGACCTGCAAAAGGCGCCGGGCAGGCCGATGGAGGTGTGTTCCGTCATCTGGCAGGGGACTCAAGTGGCCAAATATCACATAGGCAAATTTTGCAGCGCTTGCACTTGAAAAACCGCGAACAGGCGGTGACGTATGCTTTGCGGATGATGTCGAAGTAGTTTATATCGTGATATAATTTTTTAAAATTCAATATAAAAAATACCTATTTTCGGAGAGGCAAAATGGAAATTACAACTCAGGAATTTAAGCATTGCGACTTAATCAAGGTAAAGGGGCGTGTTGACAGCGCTACTGCGCCCGAGTTTTCAAAAGCGCTTGAGAAATCCAACGATAACAGCCATTTTAATATTGCGGTTGACATGGTTGAACTTGAGTATATGTCCAGCGCGGGCTTCCGCGCCTTACTCGCCACTCAGAGAAACTGCAAACGTTATAACCGCGGTGAGTTGGTTCTGGTCAACGTGCCGGTGCGCATCAAAGAAGCGCTTGAACTTGCCGGCTTTACCGAACTGTTCAAGACCTTTGACGACACAATTACTGCCGTTGGCAGTTTCTAACGAATGTTAATCTTATAAATATAGAATGGAAAGCCGCCTCTTTTGTTTAATAAATAGAGGCGGCTTTTAATTTATTGATGCCAAGTGTAACTTTTCCTGCCCGTTTTGATTTTTTAGATGAGATCCGCGAATTTGTGGCGGATGTTGCGCGCGCGAATAGTTTTACCGACAAAGATATCTACTCCTTGCAGCTTGCTGCCGATGAAGCAGCCTCCAATATTATTGAACATGCTTATGAAGGGGTAACAAACGCTACTTTTGACGTGACCTGCGCTATGCAAAGCGATGCGCTTGTGATTACCATGCGCGATACCGGCAAACCCTTTGATGTATCCAAAGTAAAACAACCCGACCTAAAAGCCGACCTAAGCGAGCGTCAGATTGGCGGATTGGGTGTCTACCTCATCCGCAAACTAATGGATGAGGTGCATTATGAATCCAACTCAAGGACAGGCAATTTACTGACCATGATCAAGCGCAAGGGGTGAAATTATATGAGCGCAAAGGTAAACGCGAAACATCCCCCAATTTATGATTGGAGTCAACTTGCGAGTTTTGGGGAACAACTTCGCAGGGAAGATTCTCTCAGCGCGCAGCGTGACCGCATCGTATCCATGACCAGCCTCTTGATGGAGGGCGTGGTGGATGTCTGGCTCAACGAAAATATATTTCGCCTGCCCGATTGGGAACCCGGCGCGGCATTTCCTCCGCAGCCTCCCAAAGGTGGGATGCGTCTCGCCATCAAATCGGGGAAAATCACCACCCAGAAAATAAAACGGAAAATAAAGACAAAGTCGCCTTTAACCTTCGCCGCGATTCCGCTTGAAGACCAGGAGATTACCCTCGGCGCGCTTCAGATCACGCGCCCAAAGGGACCCATCTTTTCGCCCGAAGAATTGAACCTGCTTCAAGGACTTGCACAAATTGTTTCGATGAGTTTATTCGCCGCGCACCGCGCCGAAGTGGAACAGTTCCGACTCAGGCAGCTTGATCTCGTCCGCGCGGTCAGCGCGCAGATCGCCAACGTGCTCGATCTGGATGAACTTTCCAAACGCGTTACGGAACTCATTCAAAAGACATTTAATTATTATTATGTAGCCATCTTTACGCTTAAGCCGAACACCAAGGCGCTGCGTTTTCGCTCCAGTGCTGTCGCGCCGCGCAAAGGCAGGAAGAAAGCCGCCATCGCGCTGGAAGTGGAAATCGGGCAGGGGCTCATCGGTGAAGCCGCAAATACCGGCAGGCAGATCATCAGCGATGATGTGCGCTCCGATCCGCATTACCGCTTCATCGATAGTTTGCCCGAAACACAATCCGAAGTTGTCATCCCGCTAAAAATAGAAGACCGCGTGCTGGGCGTGCTGGATGTTCAGAGCAACCAACCGCATGCGTTTCATCCCAATGACTTATTAATCCTCAACGCGCTGGCGGATAATATCGCGCAGGCGGTGGAAGGCGCGCGTTTATATAATACCTTGCACCGCCGCGCCGATCAGCTCACGCTGGTTTCCGAGGTCAGCAAGAGTGTCACATCCACGCTTGAACTTTCTGAGATCATGCGCGATGCGGCTGCATTGATCCACGACAAATTCGGGTATCCGCATGTCTCGTTGTTTACGGTGCATCCCAATCGCCGCTTGATTTTGTATCAGGCTGGCAGCGGCAAGCGCAGTAAAAAACTGGAAGGCTTCACCGTTCCATTGGATGATGCCGATGGCATCATGCCGTGGGTGGCGCGTAATGGATATACCGTGCTCGCCAACGACGTTTCGAAACATCCGCGTTATGTGCCTTCGCCTTTGCCCCCAAAAAATACACAATCGGAACTTTGCGTCCCGCTGCTTTTTGATGGAGAAGTTGTCGGCTTGCTCGATATTCAAGCGGATAAATTAAACGCTTTCACCGAAGATGACCAGATGATGTTTGAAGCCGTCGCGGATACGATGGCAGCCGCGATTCGCAACGCGGATTTATATCGCTCGGAACAGTGGCGGCGCCAGGTTTCGGATAGCTTGCGCGAAGTCGCGGGCTTGATCTCGGATAACGTCGGCATAGATGAAGTGCTGCAAACGATCCTCTCTGAATTGGAACGCAACCTGCCCATTGATATTTCCGCGATCTGGTTATTGCAAGACGACGAGTTGTGCCTCTCCGCTGTGCGCGGCGTAGACGCGAGTCAAGTTGAAAGCGTGTGTGTTACCAATCCCGATGCAATTTACACAATGGCTGAAGCCTTGATGTCGGATATCCCCATTATTCGCCGCGCCGATGAACCGCTTTGGCCCGCAGGTTTGACCGCCGGTTATGAACAGAGTTATTCATCCATTGCCGCGCCTTTGCGCGTGGGGGACCGTCAATTGGGTGTGCTGACTCTTTCGCATCATACATCCGGGCGTTATGGTCACGAGGCGCAAGCCATCACCGCCACGCTTGCGAGTTATGCTTCGGTTGCGATTGAAAATGCGCGCCTGTATGATTCCGCGCAAGAGCAGGCATATGCCTCCGCGGCGTTATTGCAAGTGGCGCAGGCAGTTGTGAGTTTGAACGACCTCGATGAAATTTTGAGTTCCATCATCCGCATCATGCCGATCCTGGTGGGAATTCAGCGCGTGGCGTTATATCGCTGGGATGCGCTGCGCGAGACCTTCGTCGCTTCACATGAATATGGATTTTCGGAAGATGAAGAATTTGTGCTGACCGAGAGAGAATTTAAAACGGGTTCTTTTCCGCTGCTGGATATGGTACGCGACGAGAGCCGAACGGTGATCCACGAGGTGACACCCGAGATGCGTCCTGCTACGTGGTTGCAAATCCAACCCGAGCTGGGAAATGAAGCGGATGCGATTAATTCCGCGCAGCTGTTAATCGCGGTTCCGTTATCGATCAAGAATGATACGTTCGGCGTGATGTTGATTCAGGAAGCGGAGAACGGGCGCAGATTTCGCGCGCGCCGCATTGAGATTATCAATGGCATTGCGCAGCAAGCCGCGCTTGCAATTCAGAATGATCTTTTGCAATTGGAGATGGTGGTGCGTGAGCGCCTCGAAACTGAAGTTCAACTTGCGCGCCAAATCCAGCAGACGTTTATTCCGCAATTCCTACCGGACCTTTCGGGTTGGCAGCTCGCGGCGCGCTGGCGCACGGCGCGGCAGGTGGGCGGTGACTTTTATGATGTGATCGAATTGCCGAACGATAAACTTGGAATTTTTATCGCGGATGTGGCGGATAAGGGCATGCCCGCCGCGCTATTCATGGCGCTCACGCGCACGTTGATCCGCGCCGCCGCTGTCGAAATAGATTCGCCCGTCGATGTGATGCGCCGTGTCAACGATCAACTGTTGCCCGATACGCAGCAAGGCATGTTCGTCACGGCGGTCTATGGCGTGCTGGATACAAAGAGCGGAGATTTCACTTACGTCAACGCGGGACATAATCCGCCGTTTTGGGTGAAGGTTGATGACGGCATTACAAGACTCACACGCACAGCCGTTGCGCTGGGTGTGATGCACCAGCCGAATATGAAAGAAAACACGATCTCACTTGGCGAAGGCGATACCTTATTGCTTTATACCGACGGCTTGACCGAAGCCTTCTCGCCTGTGGGGGAACTGTTTGGTGAGGCGCGGTTAATGAATGCACTTCACTCCATTCAGCCCTGCACCGCGGATGAAATCCTCATGCAGGTGGAAGAGCATTTGAATGAGTTCATCGAGTCCGTTCCGCTGGGGGACGATCTCACGATGCTGGCGGTGAGGAGAGGGTAGCCGTCTTTGTACGCTTTGTGTGGCACGAATATTTACCTCCGTGCGGAGAATGGTGGGAGAAATAGTTTGTGACGAGATTGAAATTCGTGGAAGATTCACACCCGAATATTTTTCTGTTTCTCGAAATTGATTCTGCCTTCTATGCCCGCACGGCGATGAAACCGCCGTGCTATTTTTACAAAGCCCGCTAAAGCGGACTAACAACACATTGCTTTATCTATATTTTATTTTTTTCATCCCTCATCCTTCATAATTCATCCTTTTCTCTTCCCCCGGTTTTTACAATCTTTTTACACCTGCGCCACACTCCCATTACCTTCTCAACCTAAAATCATGTCGTAACCTAAAGGAGGCTTACGATGAAAAATATGTTCAACAAAATGATTTTGGCGGTCTTGACCGCCGCCCTCGTCTTCGTATCGTTCCCTGTCACCAGCGTTTTCGCGCAGGGACAAAATCCCCCGAAACTCACCACTGCAAAAATGGAAGAGGTTTGGGCGCGCCAGTTGAATCGCTACGCGAGAATTGGCAAAGCCTTCGATGGCAGTGATGTGCGGCTTGCCTTGTTGCAGGCGCGCATCAATCTGGCAAAGGCGAATGGCAAGGATGTCACCGCGGTGCAAACTGCGCTGGATAACCTCAATGCCGCGCTGAAAAATGCCAAGCCGATCTACGAAAGCATGAATGGCATTGTCAACGCTCATCAGGGATTTGACGCGAACGGTAAAGTGACCGACGCCGAGAAAGCCAAAGCCACGTTGAAGGAGATGCACGCGAAGTTCGAGGAGATCAAATCCGCGCTGGGTGGTACGCGTCAGGCGCTGCGTGATGCGCTGCTGGCTTTCCGCGCTGCGAATAAGCCTGCAAAGGGTTCGTAGTCAAAATCATATGTCATTGCGAGGGCGGTGCTCTTCCGCCCGAAGCAATCCCCTGCAAATTTGGAGATTGCTTCGCCGCTAAGAACGCGGCTCGCAATGACATGGATTTATTTCAATGCTTGTTCCAAATCTGCGATCAAATCATCCACGTTTTCGATGCCGACTGATAAGCGCACCAAGCCGGGGTCAACTTCCAAAGCCGAACCGACCACCGAGAGATGCGTCATCGCCGCAGGGACTTCGATCAGCGATTCAACTCCGCCAAGTGACTCTGCGAGCGTAAATATTTTTGTGGATTCAGCAACGCGGATTGCGGCTTCGCGCCCGTCTTTCATGATGAACGAGATCATCCCGCCGCCGTTTTTCATCTGACGCTTCGCGATACTGACCTGCGGATGACTCTCGTGGAACGGATAGATCAGCTTGCCGATATTTTTCTGTTGCTCAAGAAACGCGACGATCTTCTCCGCGTTTTGCGCGTGCCGATCCATGCGGATGGGCAGAGTCTTAATTCCACGCAGCACCAGGAATGAATCCATCGGGCCGATAATTCCACCGATGGCATTTTGCAGATACGCGAGTTGGGCGCCCAACTCTTTATCCTTACCAATAATCGCGCCGCCGACTGCATCTGAATGTCCGCCGAGATATTTGGTCATGGAATGAACAACCAAATCCGCGCCGAGTTCAAGCGGACGTTGAAGATACGGCGTGGCGAAAGTATTATCCACAACTAGCAATGGTTTATTAGGATGCGCCTTCACAATCTCCACGACTCGGCGAATATCGGTCACAGCCAGCAGAGGATTGGTGGGCGTTTCGAGCCAGACAATTTTGGTGGAAGGAGTCAGCGCCTCGGCGAGATTCTCGGGGTCGGTCGTATCCGCGAAAGTGAAGTCGAGACCAAAGCGGCGCAGGATTTTATCGAAGAGGCGGAACGTCCCGCCGTAGACATCGTTACCAGCCACGACATGATCGCCCTGCGATAACATCCGCAAGACCGTATCCGTGGCCGCCATGCCGGATGCGAACGCAAGTCCCCACTGCCCGCCTTCGAGTTCGGCTAAACAATCCTGCAATGCCTTGCGCGTGGGATTCAACGTGCGCGAATATTCATATCCCTGGCGCGGCTTTCCAATTCCATCCTGCATATAAGTGGAGGTGAAATAAACGGGCGTCATCACCGCGCCGTTGTTGGGGTCGGGTTCCTGTCCTGCGTGAATTGCGAGGGTTTCAAATTTCATGAATGCTCCTTTGGGTAGTGATAAAAGTGTATGTGATTATAAACTCTCTTTTGAAGGGGCTGTCATGTCAGATTGAGCCATGAATCACATTTTTTCATTTCTCATTTCTGCAATATAATAAATGTGACATATCGTGTCGTGTATTTTTGAAACTATGTAACGAAGGAGATAAAAATGAAAAAGAATCATGCAACAAAATCCCTGCTAATGGTTACTGTGATGATGATCGTTCTGACAATGCTGCTGGCAACCTCGGCAGCAGTTGCGCGAGAGGGCGGCTCGAATATCGTTGAGGTGGATATTCAATCTTCTTCCATAACATGGACGCCTTTGCTTGACGGTATAAAAGGCATGACCTTGACGGTTACAGGTCCCGATGGCTTTTATTTTCGGGAGGAATATGATGCAAATGCCCGCCCAACTATCTCCAGCGGCGATTTAACGGACGGCACATATAACTATGAGATTTCCCTGTGGTCTGTGATTTCCCCGGAACCAGTGGATGAGTCTCTACGCGGACTGAACATCTCGCCCAGCGACCCAATGACGCAGTCCGGCGCGTTTACCGTTCTCAGCGGATCGTTTGTGAGCCCAACCGAAGAGGGTGGCAAAGACTCTAATACGGTTACAGAAGGCGAAGTGATTCCGAATGACGTGGTAAATGCGGATGACTTTATCGTACAAGGCAGCCTTTGTGCTGGTTTCGATTGTATAAATAATGAAGTCTTTGGGTTCGATACGATACGCTTGAAGGAAAACAACACCCGTCTCTCTTTCGACGATACCAGTGTTGGCGTAGGGTTTCCAGCCAATGATTGGACGATTGTTGCAAATGACAGCGCCAGTGGAGGCGCAAATTATCTGGCATTTCAGGATGTGACCGGCGCCAAATTTCCTTTCATGGTTACAGCTGGCGCGCCAACCAATTCCCTTTTTGTAAGCAGCACTGGCAATCTTGGCATTGGCACAGGCGCGCCGATTCTGGATATTCACACTGTTACTGGCGATACCCCTGCAATTCGCTTGGAACAGAATGGTTCGGGCGGTTTTACCCCGCAAACATGGGATGTTGCCGGAAATGAAGCCAATTTCTTCGTCCGCGATGTTACCGGCGGAAGCAGGCTTCCCTTCCGTATTCGTCCCGGTGCGCCAACCAGTTCCATTGATATTAACGCAGCCGGTAACGTCGGTATAGGAACATCTGCTCCGGTTTATGACCTGGATGTTGCAAACACCGGCGCAGAGACCAGTCTGAGCGTGCGGCGCACAGATGGGACAACCCTTAAACTTTTCACCACGAGTGGCGCGGGAATATTTGGCACCGAAAATGATTTCCCGCTGCAATTCCAGACGAACAACATCCCGCAAATGACGCTGGCTACTTCTGGCAATGTCGGCATTGGAACAGATGCCCCCGCTTATGATTTGGATGTTGCCAACACTGCCGCGGATGCCAGCCTTGGCGTAAGAAATACGAGCGGCGCGACCGCTAAACTTCTTGCTACAAGCAGCGCGGGAATGGTCGGCACCGAAAATAATTTCCCGCTGCAATTTCAGGTAAACAACGTCCCTCAAATGACCGTGACTACAACGGGCAGGGTTGGCATTGGAACATCAACACCGACCTTTAGTTTGCAAGTTAAAAAAACCGGCGTAAATTCCAGCCTCGGCTTGCAGCGCACAAATGGGGCAATCCTCAAACTGCTCGCCGCCACTAACAAAGGTGTAATCGGAACGCAAAACAAATTCCCCTTGCAGTTTTGGGTAAATAACAAATCTAAAATGACTCTGGCAACCGATGGCACTCTGACTGTTTTAGGTCGCGTGAAAGCCACTGCTTTCAATGTGACCTCAGACAGAAACGCCAAAGAGAACTTCGCCCCAATTGATCAGGCAAGCGTGCTGGAACGCCTGTCTGCGATCCCAATTTCCACCTGGAATTTTATCGAGAATGATAACAAGGTGGCGCATATGGGTCCCATGGCTCAGGATTTCTATGCGGCATTTGGGCTTGGCATGGACGATAAACATATCAGCACAACCGACGCCGATGGCGTGGCATTTGCCGCTATTCAGGAACTTAATAGCCGCAACGAGGCGCTCTCATCTGAGAATGTCTCTCTGCACAGTCAAGTTGACGATTTGGCAGCGCGTATTTCTTCTCTCGAATCTAGCGGCGTTCCCATATCTACCCAACCATCGCAGAATGGGATGATCTTGCTGAATCTGGCGCTGATAAGCATAAACCTGGGGTTGATCGTCGCGTTGGTTTGGTTAATTCACCGCGGTTCTTTATTGAAAATTAAATCCGGTAACTCATAAAAATAACTTCGAAACGGAATCAGGCAGACGTCCCCGCATAAGGTGCAGGGGCGTCTGTTTTCAATCCGCCAGTCAAAGGTTTGGCGTGCGCGCCGCAACATCATAGGGTAAACTTCCGGCTTGATCTTGCGTCTATGCACCAAAGGAAAATATTATGACAAAAACTTTACTGGCAGTTTTGGCACACCCCGACGATGAGTCGTTTGGCTTGGGCGGTACGCTCGCTTATTATGCAAACAAAGGCTACGATACTTATTATGTCTGCGCGACGCGCGGCGAGGCGGGCACGGTGGATGAAGAACATTTGAAAGGCTTCAAAGACACCGCCGAGATGCGCACCGCTGAATTGATGCGTGCCGCGAAACATTTGGGATTGAAGGAAGTCTTCTTTTTAGGCTATCGCGATTCCGGTATGCCCGGTACCGAACCGAATCAACATCCCAACGCGCAGATCAATCACCCCATTGATGAAGTTGCGGGACTCGTGGTCAAATATATCCGCGACCTGAAACCCGAAGTGGTCATTACGTTTGACCCGATTGGTGGATATAAACATCCTGACCATATTCATATCCATAAAGCAACGGTGCTCGCTTTTGAAAAAGCGGACGACGCGGCCTTTCATCCCGAAGCGGGTGCGCCGTTCAAGCCGAGCGCATTATATTATCAAGTCTTTCCGCGCTGGTTCTTGAAAATGTCCACGCGGATCATGCCGCTCTTCGGCAAAGACCCGACCAAATTCGGGCGCAACGGCGATATCAATTTGAAGGAACTCGCCGAGGTGGATTTCCCCATTCATGTGCGATTAAATACGCACTCGGTCGCTGAGCAAAAAAATAAAGCGAGTGAAGCGCACGCATCACAAGGCGGGATGCAAATGCGCCGCGGGCTGATGGGCTTCGTCACGCGGATGTTCGGCGAGCGCGAAGATTTCATGCGCGCGTATCCGCTGGTGGGTGAGCAACACAAACTGGAGCGCGATCTGTTCGAAGGGATTTAAATCACAGCCCCTAAAGATTTAAAAATCTTTAGGGGCTTATAATTTAATATGAATTTATATTTTGTGGAAGACCCCTAATGGTAATATAATAACTATATATTTGTAGAAGGAGTTATTATTATGCCTGAACGACGTACGATGCCTCGCAGGAAATTTGATCTGTATTTGCGCGTAATGAACGACGATACTCAACAGCAGTTGGGCCACATGGTGGAGGTTAGTTCCACCGGATTGCAGCTGGAAACGACAGCGCCGATGCTGCTTAATATGGATTATTACTTGCGCCTCGAGTTAACCCCGGAACTAGCGGATAGACCCTTTATCGTATTTATTGCGCGCTCACGATGGTGCAAGACGGATGACATCCAGCCGAATTTGTACCGCGTTGGTTTTGCGATCGTTGAAATTCTTCCCGACGATAAGCAGATTTTTATGAATATCGTTCAAAGGTATGGTTCGTAGAATTCATAGTAGAAACAGCAGCTTCAGTCATGTGATTGAAGCTGCTGTTTACGTTTTGCTTATATTTAGGGGGTGTGAAAAAAATTCTCCCATATCTGGCGCTTGACATTTTAGAACGCAAGTTCTAAAATCAAACCTCATTACCTACTTTATCAAAAGGAGAATAATCATGTCCAAGCGAAATATTGTCCATGTTGAAATTCCCGCCGCGAACGTCGATGGCGCTGGAAAATTTTACGAAGCCTTGTTCGGCTGGAAAATTTCACCGATGCCCGAAATGAATTACACCATGTGGGAAGCAGGTGATGGCGATGAATACGGCGGCTTTCCGCAGGTCTCCGCTGAAAACCCTGCGGGTCAGGTACTGGTTTATATTGCCAGTGATGATATCGAAGCAGATTTAAAAAATGTCGAAAAACTGGGCGGCAAGGTCTTGCATCAAAAAGCGGAAATCCCCGGTACCGGCTGGTTTGGTGTCTTCCAGGACCCGACGGGAAATGTGCTGGCTTTGTACACAAGCATGAATCCTGCGAATATTTAATTGCCATAACAACTTTACTGGAGTAGAACATGAGCAAAGTACGAGTATTGGTTGGTACTCATAAGGGTGCGTTTATTTTGACATCTGATGCAAACCGTAAACAATGGAATGTTAGCGGTCCGCACTTCGCGGGTTGGGATATCTATCACATGAATGGATCACCCGCTAATCCGAATCGTTTGTATGCATCGCAATCTACAGGCTGGTTTGGGCAGGTCATTCAACGCTCAGATGATGGCGGTCAGACGTGGACGCCAGTGGGCAACAAGTTTGCCTATGAGGGCGACCCCGGCACGCATCTATGGTATGACGGCACGCAGCATCCATGGGAATTTAAACGCGTCTGGCGCCTCGAGCCATCGCTGACTGACCCGGATACAGTCTATGCCGGGGTGGAGGATGCTGCGCTATTCCGCTCCACTGATGGCGGCCAAACATGGAATGAACTTCCCGGGCTGCGCGAAGCGAAAGGACATCTTTGGCAACCGGGCGCTGGCGGGATGTGCCTGCACACGATCATCCAAGACCCGAGTGATGCTCAACGGATCTTTGTTGCGATTTCAGCTGCGGGCGCGTTTCGCACGGATGACGGCGGTAAAACGTGGCGTCCTATTAATCAAGGGTTGATCTCGCCCCAAGAACTTCCAGGGGAGAGCCCTGAAGTGGGTCACTGTGTTCACAACCTGGCGATGCATCCTTCGCGCCCGGGTGTATTGTTTATGCAGAAACATTGGGATGTCATGCGCAGTGATAACGCAGGCGACTCGTGGCACGAGGTCAGCGGTAACCTGCCGAGTGATTTTGGATTTCCAATTGCAGTTCATGCGCATGAGCCTAACACCATCTACGTCGTCCCGATCAAGAGTGACTCGGAGCACTTTCCACCGGATGGCAAACTGCGCGTGTATCGCAGCCGCACAGGCGGGGACGAATGGGAGGCACTGACCAATGGTCTGCCGCAAAGTGACTGTTATGTGAATATTCTACGCAGCGCACTGGCCGTTGACTCACTCGACTCGTGCGGGATTTATTTCGGCACTACAGGCGGGCAGGTGTACGCCTCTGCGGATTCCGGCGACAGTTGGATGCCTATTGCCAGCAATCTGCCGGCTGTCTTCTCGGTCGAAGTCCAGACTTTGCCATGATCCGCGTTGTACTTCCATATCATCTGCGGACGTTGGCGCAAATCAAAAACGAGGTTGAGATTCAACTCGAAGGGCCGGTAACTCAAGGTGCGATTCTGGATGCGCTTGAGTCAACATATCCGATGCTGCGTGGAACGATCCGTGACCACGTCACAAAGCAGCGCCGGCCCTTCATCCGCTTTTTTGCCTGCGGAGAAGATCTATCGCTTGAATCTTCAAATACCTTGTTGCCCGATCCGGTTGTGATGGGAGTTGAACCTTTTCGAATTGTAGGCGCCATGTCTGGCGGATAGGAAAAATATCAAAGGAGAATTTATGTATGCTATGATGGGAAAACTGACGGCGCAAGCTGATAAACGCGCGGAATTGATCGATATATTGAAACGCGCCGCGGATGTGGTCGCTCAGTTGCGCGGGTGTCATTTATATATCGTGCATGAAGATGTTGCCAATGAATCCAGTGTGTGGATTTATGAAATGTGGGATGATAAAGAATCCCACGATGCTTCGCTCAAGGATGAGCGCGTGCGGGCTTTGATCTCCGCAGCCATGCCGTTGATGGGCGGTGCGCCGGAAGGTTTTGAATTAAGGGTGGTGGGCGGTTATGGATTGAAGAAATAATAAAAATATTGTCGTCATGCTGGCTTGTGTTAGGTATGAATGATCAAACTCGTTCACGGTTTTTTTTCGTGAACGAGTTTGATTTTTAAAAACTTTTTTATCAATGCCGATCTAAAAGCGTTTGATAAAGATCAGCAGGTCATCGCCCGCGCTATAGAAATCCTTGATGATTGCTTCACTCGTGTAGCCCATGTTGATGTAGAACTTGCGCGTTGGCTCGTAATGGGGCGTCCCTGATGTTTCAGCAATGAGCATCGTCCCGCCTATTGTGCGCGCGGCTTCTTCACTGGCCAATAGCAAACCGTGTCCAACTCCGTTGCGGCGGGCATCGGGGTCAACGGCGATCCAATATAAATCAAAGGCTCCGGCGGTGAGCGAGCGCGGACCGTAGCAGGCATAGCCGAGGACTTGATCCCCATCCCGATCTACGATGAAGTTATAGCCGCAAGTTTCCGATCCTACGGATAAATAGTCCTCCCAGAGTTCAACTACACAATCAACTTCTTCCTGGCTGAAGACGCCGGCTTTGGCTGTAATGGCTTGAATTTGCGAACCGTCTGCTTCTGTGGCTGTGATAATCATAAATTCCATCCTTCTAATGGTTTGAGAAACGATCTTCTTGGATAAAAAATCGCGGTGCGTAAAATTTTTGAGGAAGTATACTCTGAACGGGTATGCCCGCAAGCGCGTTTTGCTTGACGTGTGCACGCAAAACATGTCAGGCTGGGGTTGCTCCCTGCGCCGTCCCCGGCGCAGGGTTTCCTCGCAAAACGCCGCCGAGGACGGCGGCTGGAGCATAGGTTAATGACAACCTTTGCGTGCACACTTGCTTGACGCACTTTTCCCGTGGTGGTATCCTTGCGCGCAATGTTCAGCCGATCTATTTTTGACACCAATAATACTAATCGTACTACCTGCACTAACACAGTGACGGGACGTTGGTATTTATCAGGCGAACATGAACAAGTCCATTTAGCCCAGATGTAAAACCAAACGCCCCGAACTTCGGGGCGTTTTTCTTAATCCCATCAAACAGGTGACAAAGCCACCTAAGGAGCCAGCATGTCCATTTCGAACACCACCCCCGTTTTTGCCGTTGACGAAAAAAATCTCGTCCCCGTCAGCGACCACCTCAAGCAAATGGCGGATATTCCGCCCTCACGCATGTTCCTGATCAACAAGTCACTTAAAGTGTATGTGGAGAAAAATGCGGGCGCGAAAATCTTCGACGCCTCACAAGGCGATGGCGGCGCGTCATTGCCTGGAACTCCCAAGGCGATCTTGGAGCGCGCGCTTCAACTTCAAATTGAACATGGCACATCCTATGATATGCCCTTCGGCACCGACGCGTACCGCAAAGCCGTGATTGAGCAATATTGGAAACTGGATTCATCCTCTGGTTGGGGTCCCGCAAACGTGCTCGGCACCGCAGGCGGACGTGATGCCTTGAACAAATCTTATCAAGCCATGCTCGCGCTCGGTCATGGGCGCCAAGGTGACCTGATCATGGTCTCACGCGTCCCGTGGATTTCCTACAACTGGGGTCCGTACGGAGTCGGCGCAAATGTCCTCTGGGCGCCAGGCGACCCCGCGCAAGGTTGGGCATATTCCGAAGATGCGATTCGTGAGAGCGTGAAATTTGCCGAATCAAAAGGACGCAAGATCGCGGGTATCCTCATCACCAACCCTGACAATCCAACAGGCATGACCATCGCCGTTGAGAAACAAGTCTCACTCGCCAAAGCCGCGTTGGAAGCGGGTGTCGCGTTCGTCCTCTTTGATTGGATGTATCACTACGTCACCGACGAATCGCCCATGGATCTAAACTCCTTCCTGAAATTCTTCACTCCCGAAGAACGCAAGCGCATCATGTTCCTCGATGGCATCACCAAATCACTCGGCGGATCGAACATCCGCAACTGTCATTTGATCGCGGATGAAGCCGTGATTAAATTCATCACCGCGCGTGCCTCGCATGGAGTCATTCCCTCATTCTTTTCATTAGCAGTCGCAATGGCTGCCTATGAAATGGGATTTGATAAAGCCGCCCAAACCATCATCGAGCCGACCAATGCCAGCCGCGTGGTCTTGAAGAAATTGCTCGCCGAAAGCGGAATGCAGCACATCATCGGCAAAGGTTATTATGCTTTTATGAATGTTAGTGAATTTATCCAAGCCAAAGGCTGGTCAGACAGCGAACCGCTCGGACAATACCTCGCTGAAAATCACGGCATCGCCATTGTCCCTGGCGCGTTCTTCTCACCCTTCGGCAACGACTGGATCCGCTTCTCCTACGCCACTCCCGCCGAAAGAACGGAGGGCGCGTTTAATAGATTGGTTGAGGGGTTGGAAAGTTTGAAGAAATAAAAAAGTAGAAAGTAGAAAGTGGAAAGCGAATTTACTTTCCACTTTCTACTTTCGATATATCATGCACCTTACTTTAGGAATCACCCATGCCCATACAAAAATTTCCCGAAAAATATCATCTCGCTGTAGAACAAGCCGCCAAGGAAAAACCCCAAGGCGGACTCAACGGTTTCGAGCAGGAATGGAATCTGCTTGATGAAGAACTGCGTCCCTTGCTCACTGTGGGCGCGGGTCCCAGCCAGCAATCTTTTGTAGATTATCTGCGCGCCGAATGTGTCCCGCCGTGGCAGGCGCAATTCAGTCAACTCGAAATCTTTCACTGGATGATCGAGTGGGCAACGCGCCCGTATTACACGCCGCGCGGAACGATCTACGAAGCGCGTCTCATGGAAGCCTCGCTGGTCAATGCGCTGCATCGCGCGGGTCTAAACTTTGGCGAGCGTCTGCATCACTGGCATGGAAATCTTTTATTCTTAACGGACATCGGTCACAATTCCCTGCCTGGTAATTGGGGCATTGCCAAACGCCGCTATCTTGAAAAATGTATTGATCTTTACGGCGATACACTTGCCACTGCGGGCATTCACTCAAATCTGTCGCTGCCCGATCCGCTTTTCACTTGGGACTTCATGCATCTTTCCGCAAGTGAGCGCGGCGATAAACATCTCGATGATTTCAAATCGGAATTTTATATTACCGCCACGCGTCTTTTGCGCGCGTTCGCGTCACTCTTTATCGCCACAGCCGCGTCCACGCCGATGCAGGCTCAGGTTAAGAATGGGCGCGCGGTCGTCGTCCTCACCGAGCATGATTCGATTCGCAATCTCACCTTTCCCAATCCGCGCGAACTTGATCTGCCCGACCTCTATCGTTCGTATAACGACTATCTGCAAAATTCTTATGATCTCGTGCGCCGCGGCGTTCGTTTTGGAAATAACAACTGGACTCCTGTGCGCGCGCGTTCATTTGCTGAACCTGTTGAACGCCTCATCTCGACCACGAGCGATGAACTAACGGCTCTTTACACCCGCGGCTTGTTCGCTGTGGGTCAGGCGACTCCACCCGACGAGATGGCTCTGCAAATCGAGAAGCAGAATCTCATGGCGCGAATCAATCTGCCCATGGGTCGTGTCGAAGTCCGCGTGGATGATGGCGGGCATAGCCTTGATATTGATATCGCGAATCTGACTCTCAAGCATCTGTTGCTTTTGCGCATCTATTCCGACCCGCAATTTGCCCGCGCTTTCCGCTATGACCGTGAGGACATTACCCGCGCCCGCGCCAATGAAAATCTCGCCGCGAAATTTAGTATGCGCGCCGAGATCGAAAATCCGCTGACGGGCAAGCCAACTTCCATGCGCGAATTCCTCAAGTGGACTCTCAACGAAGTCCGCCCGCTGGCTGAAGCATTGAACATGTGGAATGATCTCACGCCATTGGTTGAAATCTCCGAAGGCGCACGAAACACCGCCGAGAAAATGCGTGCTCGTTTGCAAAACGAATTAGGCGATAATAACGAAGTCTCGTTTGATGTATTGAAAGAATTACACTTTGAGCGTGAAGCGCAAGTCAAAGTTGATGTGGAACGTATTGCATCTGACTACACTTCTCTCGGCGATGACGCTTCCAAGATTGCTGAATTCCTCCAACGTGGACGTGACGCCGCGCGTCAGACACAAAATGCGCCCATGCAATTCCGCGCACGCGCGCAGGCGATTGTGGAAATTTCCTATCCTGATAAGACCAGTGAAATTCTTGATCTCGCCCAGCAATTGATCCGCATCCCATCTGTCACCGCCTGCCCCGATGAACGCTATGACGAAGTCCACCGCGCAGGTTCGCTGATCGATGATTATCTCCGCAACGCTGGCTTGGATGTGAAATTCTTCGATGGCAAATATCCAGCCATTTATGCAACTTTCCCAAAACCTTCAACCTTCGACCTTCAACCGATTTTGCTCGCAGGTCACTTTGATGTTGTCGAACCCGAACCCGATGATTCTCAATTCATCCCGCGCATCGAAGGTGATTATCTCTGGGGTCGCGGCGCTGCGGATATGAAAACGGTTGTCGCAACCTATATGGTTTGGATGAAAGACACCATGAAAGCAGGTGCGCCATATCCCAACATCGCGTTGATGTTGATCGGAAATGAAGAAAATGGCGAAGCCGAAGCATGGGGCACGCCGCACCTTTTGATAGAATTGAATCTCACCCCGTCATTGTTTATCGCAGGGGAGCGCACAGGTGAAAAAGGCACTGAACTCTTTGGTGAGATCTGCATCGAGAATCGCGGCGTGATGCGTTTTGATATTATCGCGCACGGTGCAAAAGGTCACAGCGGAGTTGCAGGCACAGGTGACTTAAGCGAGAGGCTGATTAATGCGCGGACTGCATTGAATGAAATCTTTGCCAAACATCTCACACTCAAAGCCGCGGATGGCTGGCAATCACAAGCCAAATTCCCGTTTATCAATGTAGGCACAATCGGCGTATACAACGTCACCGCAGCGGAAGGAATTCTTGGCGTCGAGATAAGACCCATTCCGCAAGACAATGTTGAAGGTTTAAAGTTGAAAGTGGAAAGTTATTGTGAAGCGAATGGCTTGGAAGCAAAGTTCAACGTGATGGAGAATGGCGTCGCGTGTGATCCGCAGAATCCCGCGCTGCTGGCGTTGATTCAATCCGTAAAAAATGCTTCTGGCGCTGATCCGAAAATCGGCAGGAAACTTCCCGGCACGAGTGCGAGATTCGCGCCAGGCGGTCAAGCCGTGGTGTGGGGGCAGACTGGCTTTGGTCCACACGCGAAGGATGAAAGGCATTTCATCCCAAGCATTGAGCCGTATTACAAATCACTGATCGAGTTGGCAAAGTTGTGGAAGTAAAAGCAGGCGCGTATACTTGAAAACATATTACTCCGCTCATACTGAAATCGAAAAATCCCTGACAAATTCAGGGATTTTTCGATTAGGATACTCAGCATCTTCTATGGTGTTGCTTCGAGGCGCTTCAAATTTGACAGCAGCATGATTTGGGGGTATATTCCCGATTAATCAATCCATTAATCAATCAAGAGGCTGTTATGCTTAAGACCATCAGCGCCACAAAGGCGCGCATCAATTTTGGCGACGTGATGAAACAGGCGAAGTCCGCGCCGGTCATTGTCGAACGCGGCGGGAAAGCCGAGGTGGTGGTCATGTCCAAAAGGGCATACGACCAGTTAATCGCGGCGAAAACGAAAGTTAATTTTCAAAAGCGGTTGGATGTGATCCACGCTACTATCCGCGCGGAATTGGCGGGACGCACATTACTGGACATTTCTGAAACCATCCAACAAGGGAGGGATGAACGCGATGAGCAAATCCTCAACAGTTTGCGTTGACGCAAGCATTGTCCTCAGGTACATGTTGCAGCCTGATAATGAGGCGGTCAAGAAATTATGGAAGTCATGGCTTGCGAGCGAAACAAGGTTGATCTCGCCAACCTTGCTATTTTATGAAGTGACGAATGCTCTGTATCAACAGCAAAAGCATAAGATACTCTCCCCTGAAATTATCTGGCAAACACTTGAACTTTCGCTGGAGTTGCCGATCAACTTGATCAACGAAAACGGACTGCATTTGCGCGCGCATGAAATTGCCATGCAATACAACCTGCCCGCTACTTACGACGCTCACTATCTCGCTTTAGCGGAACAGATGAAAGCCGATCTGTGGACAGCGGATATGCGCCTGGTCAATACGCTGAAACCGTTCAAGTTAAAATGGGTCAAGGGAGTAAGGTAAATATCATCATGCCCCACTTAAGCAGAAACCCGTCTTGCATGAGACGGGTTTCTGCTTTTTTATAAAACATTCTTGCTACGCTTTTCATACGATACGATTCGTTGTTTAGCCATGCTTTTGAATCGCCCCGCAATCTCATTTTGAAATCTGCTTTAACCGATTGCACAGCTCCCTCATCACAGCCAGGCTTACTTCGGGGCGTTCCCGCAGCAAGCCTTCAAAACTTAGGCGATCCAGACACAGTGCGCGCGTGTCTCCGGAAGCGATCATGGTGGCAATGCGCGCATCCCCGCTGATGATGGACATTTCGCCGACCACGTCGCCGACTTTGCGCCGTGCGATTTCTTTCGGCGCTTCGTTTTCATTTTGCACCATAATGCGCACTTCGCCAGAGATGATTACATACATTTCATCGCCCGCTTCGCCTTGTTCGCAGATCACTTCGCCGTCGGTGAAATCCTGCTCGTTGGCGACGTCCGCCACGCGCTGAATATCCTGCGGCGGCAATCCATTTAATAGCGGCACGCGATGCAAGTGCAATACGCGCTCCATTGCGGATAAAGTATTTGTGGTTTCCATCGGGGTATCCTTTTGCGAAGGGCTGAACGCAAATTGAGCATATTGTTTCAGCCATTCATTGTTTTCTTTTTCAAGCAGGGAGTGTGCTGCCTGTTCATTAATTTCGCTTGGCGCGTTGTTAGATTCAAACACGCGCAAGATGGGACGAATCAACGCGGAGTCTTTCACCGTCTCCAGCGTTTCGAGCGCGTTGGATTTTTGCGACGGATTTGAACTCGACAAATTTTCAATGGCGACCTTCACCGCGTTTTTATCATTCAGTAAAGCAAATCCGCGCAGAGCGTTGAGCGCGTCGCGGCGCGCAAAATATTCGAGCGCGTCGGATAATAATTGTACGCGGCTGTCTTCGTTTTTATAAATCGCGAGGCGCATATCTTCATAACGCAACGCAGATTGAATGCGGAGCGCGATATATTTCTTAACGCGGCTTGATTCGTTTTGCGCGGGCAGTTGATCCAGCGCGGCGAGCGCGCCATTTTCAAAATCGGGTTGATCCAAACAATCCAAAATAGCGGGCAAACACGCCGCGCCGATTTTCCCCAATGCCGCCGCGATGTTTTCGCGCAGAAGAATATTTTCTGTCGAAAGGTTGGCGGTCAGCGGAGCAATGGCGCTTGTTCCGCAAGCGACGAGCGCCGAAGCCGCAGCGCAACGAATTGCAATGGGCGCTTGCGTGTGATTCAACTCAGCGCTGAACATGGACTCGGCTTGCGGGTCGCCCACTTCGGCGAGCGCGTACAGCGCCAAGATGCGTTCTTCAACATCTCCCAACATGGACATGCTGCGGAGTTGATCTCGCGCCGAGTCTTTGGGATTGATGAATAACAGCGCGACGATGGCGCGAATCTTTACGCGGGAGTCTGCATCCGCGAGCAGGGGATGTAGCAGCGGGCGGATCGTTTCATCTTTGGGAGCAAGCGCTTGAAGGGCATCTACTGCCCGGGCGCGGATTAACGCTTCGGGGGAAGAAAGCAGCGCGGATATTTTCGTCAATGCCGATATATTTTTTTGGCGGACGAGTCCCTTCAGCGCGATGAGGCGTACGTCCATGTCTTCATCATCCAATGCCGTAACGAGCGCATTCAGCGTTGCTGGAAGATTGACTTTGTTGAGCATGTGTGCCGAGATGCGTCTTACAACGAAATCGTTGGATGTCATTCCATCCAGCGCCATTTGGATTGCAGTCCCGTCGGCGTTAACGCCGACGCGGTCATCTTCGGAGAAAATCGTCGGGCGTCCTTTTTTGAGGGCATCCACCAGCGCGAGGTTGTAAGCGCGCCCCGCGCGCCAAAAAATATAAGTGGTTGCGATGGCGGCGCACAAACCAATGAGAGCGAGTTGACTTGAAGAAAATGCCTGCTCGCCGATGATAAGAATCGCGCCCGCGATGAACGTGCCTGCCTGTTCGGGAACGCCGCCAATAAAAGCGCGGACTTGATCGCGCTGCGCCGGGGGCACAGGGTTGAAAATTGCCTGATACGCCGAGTCGGCGATGCCCGACATCCAGACCATTTGCGCGAAGCGGAAGATGAGGATGACGATGAAAGTATTTGAAAGCGCGAGCGAGCCGAAGCCAATGAGGTAAATGATCGGCAGGACTAAAACGGCGTTGATGATTCCAATCCGCGCATATAAACGATTGGCGATAAAGATGGATGCGAGGAAGGCGGTCGCGGTGATTAATCCATTGAAAATGCCGAGAAATGCAGCGAGGTCGTTTTCATTGGGATATTGCGCGACGGCGGATTGTGAAAATGGCAACGCGATGGAAAAATATAAAATGGAAAATAAAATCGCCGTGATGGATATCCAAATCATCAGCGTGGATTTGCGTACAAATTGATACCCCTGCTGCACGTCTTCGATCAGTGACGACTCCGCGTGTCTGCGACTTGATTTTGGGGTGGATGCTTTTCCGTTTATGTTTAAGAGCGCCCTGACCATGAAGAAGGTTAAGGTCAGCGTGAACGCCCAGGCGAGCATCAGGTTTTCCGTGCCAATCAAATTGACCAGCAAGCCGACGCTCATGCCGCCCAGCACCGAGCCGAGGATTCTGCCCGCGTTGAATAAAGGAAACAAGCGTTTGGATTGGCGCGTGTCGCAGACTTTTCCCGCGATGCCCCAAATGACCAGACTGACGAGCGAGTTGATGACTTCTTTGCCCAGCCATAAAATTGGGTAGATCACATTCCATGTGCTGAACAACGCCAACCACGCGATGACGGTCAATGCGGCAATGATGAGCGGGATGAAAATATAAAGTTTTTCTTTTTGAAAGCGTCCCAGCAGTATGGTAATGCCAAGCGAGGTAAGAAAAGATAATGTCCCCAAGACCATGTACATGTAGGGCAAATACTCAACGCCGAAACGCGCGAAGAATAGCGCCTCGATGCCGGTACTGCCCAGCGTGAATCCGGCTGAGGTGAGCAGCATGATACCGATCACCAGCCCGGCCATGCGGCTCTCGCCCTCGTGGATATTTAATAGGCGACGAGCTTGCGATATAAACATAGATGTGGTTTTAACTTGCAATTGAATAAATATAAAACGGAATATTATCGCCTTCGTATCCGGCGATTGTTTTCTCCCAAGCCATGCCCATCTTTTCAGCGACTCGTTGAGAGGCGATATTCTCCGGGTCGATCAGGCAGATCAAGCGCGATAGATGGAGTTTCTCGAAGCCGTATTGCAGAATGCCTTGCGTGGCTTCACTGCCCAAGCCTTGCCCCCAATATTCTTCTGCGATGGTGTAAGCCACTTCAACATCGTATTGCTCTTCAATCGTCCACGGCAGCAAGCCGCAGCGACCGATGAATTTGCCCGTCTCTTTGTGGATCGTTGCCCACAGTCCCAGCTCGGGATGTTTGGGATGCCCGTGCATGTGCCATTCCAATTCCTCTTGCGCTTCCGCACGCGAACGCGGCGCATCGGGAATATATTTTGTGATGTTAGGGTTTTGATACAACGCCCAGAGATCATCCAAATCTTCGATGACTTGATGACGGAGGCTGAGTCGTTTTGTTTCTAGGATGATGATGTAAGGTTCTGTCATTATTTTTAATTTCCTGTTGAATCTTTCAGGGCTGGCAACACTTCGTTGACAAGCATCTCAAACGTGGTCAGGTTGGGGAAACCTCCACAATCAACCATGAATGCATCAACACCCAGGTCAATGAAGGCTTGCATTTGTTCAATGACTTGCCTGGGTGTACCGAGGAAGCCAAAATCATCATCGGGATTATTCGCGCTATAGCGATCTGCGGCGAAGCGTTCTGCTTCCGCCTGGGTTGGAGCACAGCAACATCCTCCACACCACGATCTCCGCACTGTGGACGGATCGCGTCCTTCAATTTGGCAGGCTCTTTCAAAATCATCCACCAAGCGACGATACCCAATCACTCCTGTTGATGAAACATTCCATTCGTCAGCAAACTTGGCAGTGAGGCGCAACATCTTCGGTCCGAACGCGCCAATCATGATGGGCGGAATCGGATTCGGCTTTGGCTCACAATACGCATCAGTGATTTGATAATGCCTGCCGTTGAATGTTGCTTTTGACTCCGTCCACATGGCTTTGACGATTTGAAGCGTCTCTTCCAATTGTTCCACGCGTTCGTGGGCGGATGGAAAGTCATATCCATATGCTTTATATTCCGCCGCGCCACCACTCGAACCCGCGCCGATGCCAAACAGGAAACGTCCGCCGCTGATGAATTGTAATGTCGCGCCCATCTTGGCGAGTAGCGCCGGGTTGCGGAATGACTGACAGATAACGGTATGTCCAAACTTGAGTTGCGGATGAAGCGCCATCATATAGGACAGTGTGGTGAAACTTTCAAGCGAATCCGATTCATCGTCTTGCAGATGGTCAATGATCCATGCCGAATCAAAGTGACCGCTGATCAAGTTCAGGGCTTTATTGAGATCAACAACATAAGTGCTACGCCGCGCTTTCTCAAGCTGGTCGGCAGGCATGGTGAAGCCGAATCGAATATCTGTCATACTGACTCCATTAACGCCAACTGGACTGCCTGCTCCATCGTCATGGCGCGACCTTTAGTCCAAAACGAATCTAAATCTTCGATGACTTGATGACAGAGGATGCGTTGTTTTGTTTCGAGGATTATGGTCATTGATGTGCTTCTCTCTTTGGGTTAACAATGGCATACATGCGAAGATCACATGGCTTATTCCGCCAAATTTGATAACTATGAAGTATGCCTTCAAACCGCATTCCGCTTTTCTCAAGCACTCGGACAGATGCCAAGTTCTCTGGTAGCACTACTGCTTCAATTCGCACCAGATTTATTTTATCAAATCCAAAATCAATTAATGCTTTGACGGCTTCAGTTGCAAATCCCTGCCCCCAATATGCACGAGAGATTGTGTAGCCTAATTCGACACGGCGATTGATGCGGTGCGGAATACTGGTATTGATGATGCCAATCAGTTTTTTATCCGAGCGATGTTCAATGCCCCAGGCGCCAAGTCCATCCTTTTCATATTCTTCAAGAAACTCGTTTAGATTCTCACGGGTTTCTTCAATGTTTTTATAGTGTTCCCAAGGCACGTACTGATCGATCTCAGGGTCGGAGGCGTATTCATAGAGATCATCAAGGTCGGTAAGACGCAGGGCGCGTAAAATCAAATGAGAGGTTGAGAGAGTTGGGAAAGGGGTGAATAGGGTTTTGAGATCCATTTGGATAAGTTTAGTTTTACGATAAACCAATTCGCCGCAAATGTATTCCCATCCAGATATACCAAATAGGAGCGAAGACAGCACCGATGCCTGCTGTGGCTGTTCCTGCGTCTGAAACGACCAGGCTGGGAATGACCGAAGTGGCAAGCGCCAGGAAGTAAATGAAAGCGCCGACGATTCCCAAATATGCCAGACCCTTGGGCCAGGCATTCCCGCGTAACGCGAGCAGACTGATAACCAAAGCCCATAAGCCGACCGCACCATACGCGAGCCAACCTTGAACATCGATCCATTGTGGCGCGCCTGGGACGGTCAACACCGCTCGCATTGCTTCCGTGCCCGTTACATACGCATTCGCTCTGGCAGTGGTGTAAACGATCGACCAGTAATTATCAAGGATGACCACCGCGAATGCAATTGTTGCGAGTGTACTCGTCCAGCGCACCCAGCCTTCGTTCAAATGCTGAACTGTTTTTGAAACGGCAGGTATTACAGCCAGCGCAAAGACTGCACCAAGCAATAATGCCCACCAATTTGTCAGAAGCATGATTTTGTTTTCTTGGTAATACATAAAAGGTGACTGAGCATTGGGAACTCCGCTCAAAATAGATGGTATTAAGACTCCAGTGATTCCAACGACTAGATACGAAAACCCCACGAGTACGGAACTGATACCGCCAAGTTTATAAAGTGAATTGTCTTTCATGTTGCTCTCCTTGTTAAAGCATGATTTTGCATAACTTTAAAAAATTTCAAACTTGCTAATTGTTACGAATTGCCTAACGCCAACTGGATCGCCTGCTCCATTGTCATGGACTTGCCTTCCGCCCAGAGCGTGTTGAACTCCGCTTCGGGGAGCAT
>VFKN01000064.1 GCA_009885525.1 Anaerolineaceae bacterium
ATTAACCTATGCTCCAGCCGCCGTCCTCGGCGGCGGTTTGCGAGGAAACCCTGCGCCGGGGACGGCGCAGGGAGCAACCCCGGCCTGACATGTTTTGCGTGCACACGCAACATTGAAAGTTAAAACTTCAAATACGCAAAATGATATGATTAAGTGACCTTACGGACTCAAGCGTGATTCCCTGAGCGTTGGCGACACCTGCACTGCATAAGGTGAGTTATTAAGAGGAAGTCATATATCATCAGGACGTCTATGAAAAAAATACCCAACGCGCTATCTTTCATGTTTTTCTTTGCCGGCATTTTACTTGGCTTGACCCTGTCCGTGCTTTCCATGTGGGCTGATTTTGAATCCAACTTTTACGGATTTACAAAACAAACCAAACCGGCATTTTATGGATTGAGTTGTCCCATCCTGATGACCGCGAATGAAAGCGGAACTATCTCAATTACGATCACCAACACCAGCGCCAAACCCATCTCTGCCAACGTGCGCACGGAGATCAGTTCCAAGCTCGTCCCGATAAAGACAATTGAATTCATTCCAATTGCGCCGGGGGAAACCGCCACATTGTACAAAACCATCAACGCAGAAAATATTGACCTGAAACAATTTATCTTTGCGAAGGTACTGGTCTATTCAGTCTATCCCATGCCGGATCAGGAAAGCACCTGCGGAGTCTTCATCCTACCCATGCGCGGAAACGGGACTTTGATCCTGATCGCGGGGACAATCCTCAGCCTGTTGTTTACTGCCGGCGGCATATATTTTTTACATAAAAACAGTTTGCCCGCCAGACGCTTAAATCCGCTTTTGTTTATAACGGCGCTCATCATCCCCACCATGTTTTTTAGTTACCTCGGCTGGTGGGTGTTGACCGTCTTCCTGATCGTGGTCTTGACGTTAACACTCGTGGTCACCAGCGGCGATTTCATAATGCAATAAACAGGTAAAATGTAGCAACCTTAGCGTACTACATCCGTAAATATAGACTGTGCGCTATTCACGCACAAAGGAGAAAAAATGTCGTTACTATCTGTTATCGGCTATATCGTAGGTGGGATTTTATTTCTGATCGCGCTCTCCGGCATCCGGTTTATTCCCAATAATCGAATCGGCATCATCGAAAAACGCTTCAGCGGAAAGGGTTCGGTCAAATCCGGTTTGATCGCCCTGAACGGCGAGGCGGGTTACCAGCCGCGAATTCTGCGCGGTGGTTTGCATTACTTGATGCCGATTCAATACGTGGTGCACGCCATGCCGCTGGTGACCATTACCCAGGGCAAGGTCGGGTATGTCTTTGCGCGTGACGGTAAGCAGCTCGACCCGGCGCAAGTGTTGGCATCCAATGCCAGTGTGACAGATTTTCAGGATGTGGAAAGTTTCTTGAAGAACGGCGGACAGCGCGGTCCGCAGCGCAGAATTTTGCGCGAAGGTACATACGCATTCAATTTGATACAGTTCATCGTCATCACCGAGGAGCGAATTTATACGCTGTCGCTGAGTAAAGAAGAGGGCGACACGATTCGCGGCATGGCGGAAGTGATCGGTCAGCGCGGCGGATTCCGCCCGGTGGTCATCAAAGATACGGATGATTCAATCGGCGTTGTAACCATCCATGATGGCCCATCGCTCGGGCAGGGCGAGATCATCGCACCGGTTGTCGGGGATAATCCCGCGCAGGTTGATACTTATCACAACAAATTTCAGGATGCCGATAACTTCCTGCGCGCAGGCGGTCAGCGTGGACGTCAGTTGCAGGTTTTGGTGGAAGGCACGTATTACGTGAACCGCCTGTTCGGCACAGTGGAGATGATCCCCAAGACCGTGATCGAAGTCGGTAACGTCGGCGTGGTGGTTTCTTATACGGGCGAGGCGAGCATTGATCTTTCCGGCGTGGAGTATCGTCACGGCGAGTTGGTTTCCAAAGGCAGCCGCGGCGTGTGGAGCGAACCGTTGTTGCCGGGCAAATATGCGTTCAATACGTATGCGGGCAAAGTGGTTTCTGTGCCGACCACGAACATCATCCTCAAATGGATTCGCACCGAGACGGGCGCGCATCGCTATGATGAAAATCTCACCGAGGTTTCGCTCATCACCAAGGACGCATTTGAGCCGTCTCTGCCGCTTTCGGTGGTGGTGCATATTGATTATCAAAAAGCGCCGCTGGTGATTCAAAGATTTGGCGATATCAAAAAACTGGTGGAACAAACGCTCGACCCGATGGTCTCCGCGTACTTCAAGAACGTTGGTCAGATGCGCACGCTCATTCAACTCTTGCAGGAACGCAGCTCCATCCAACAACAAGCCAGCACGGAAATGAGGACAAAGTTCGAGCACTATAATCTCGAATTGGAAGAGGTGCTGATCGGTACGCCTTCCGCGCCGGAGAATGACACTCAGATCGAAACGATCCTGATGCAATTGCGCTCGCGTCAGGTCGCGGAAGAACAAATCGAGACGTATGCCCAGCAGGAAAAAGCCGCGGTCAAGGAACGCGAACTGCGTGAGGCGCAATCGCGCGCGCAAATGCAAACCAGAATGACCGAAGCCGAGTTGAACATCAATATCCAATCGGATCAAGGTAAGGCTGAATATCAACGCTCGCTGCAACAGGCGCAGCAGATCCGCGCGCTGGCAGAAGCGGAAGCGGAGAAGATTGCGCGCATCGGTATCGCGCAGGCGCTCGCCACGGAAGAACAAGTCCGCGCGTATGGCGGACCGCAGTTCCAAGTGACTCAGCAGGTGCTGAATCGTTTCGCGGAAGCGATCCAACAATCCGGCGTGGATGTTGTTCCGCGCGTGGTGGTCAGCGGCGGCGGCACGGAAGGCGGCAACGCATCCAGCAATGTGATGGAAGGCCTGCTGACCATGATGTTGTCAGATCGTTTCAGCGCGATGGCGAATGATGCCTCACAGACAAAACGCTCGCCGGAAGCGGAAGCGATCCGCGAGAAGATCCGCAAGGATATGGAGAATAAGAAGTGATTCGAAAGAGCCTTAACACAAAGGCTTGCATTGAGCCTGCCGAAATGGCACGAAGTACACAAAGGTAAAACCAAAGTAATCAAAAAGAGACTGGTCGTTGCGACCAGTCTCTTTTGTAACATTTGGCACCTAAAGACAACTCTGCCAACCAAGAGGACGGCTTTTAATTCGTTCTTAGCATTTGATTAAGCACTCGTTCCCACTCATCTTCGAAGACAATTTGGAACTTTACTTTATGCTCACTGAATTCATTTGCAATTGCGTCCCATGGAGTTGGTTGACCATGTTTATTGCATAAGTCAAAAAGTTTTTGCTTGTAATTTGTATTATCATTCTTTAAATGCAATCCTTTTGTTTCCAACACATAAACTATCGGCTGTAAATTACGCATAGCAACAAAATCAGCATAAACGCGGTCTTTTCGCCAACCTTGTAAACCGTAATCCAGTTTTGAGCGATTGCGATACCACCACAAAATTTCTTCCTGCTGGTCAAGATATAAAGCGACCGCTTTTTCAGTTTCGTTAAAATCATCTTCAAGAACGTAATCAAACAAAGTGCGGGCTGGTTGGTCGCCGCGCGCATTCGTTAGCTTACGCGAATCGGCATGAACTTTTACGCGGTCTGGAATTGCAAGCCCGGCAACCCCAGAAATGAGAAAAAACTTGATTTCTCCGCCTTCTACTTTTTTCTCAAAAACAACTTGAGCAAAACGGTCACGCTCTTTTTCAACAACTTTCTTTATTTCTCGAATCACAAGACCAAGATCGCGGCGAATATCTGCTTCAGAATACCCGCGCTTCTTTAATTTCTTAAGTACTTTTTCGACATATTCATACGCAATCCATGGATTGGGAACAACGTCCATTAACTGGCGCGTGATAAACACCTTGTCCAAAGACATATCGGATGCCACGTAAGTTTTCAGGGCTTCAATTTCTTCGTGGTCAAGACTCATACGAGTTGAACTATCCTGTGTGACGGTCGGGTTTAATTCAAGCGAATCAAAATCATTGAGATTGAAGGCTTCCCAGTCTATACCACTGAGAATATCCATCTCATAGCCAACTTCACGCCACCCTTTTTTTCCGTCAGGAACTACAAAGTAAGGCAAATACACCTTTCCTGCAAATTGCTGGAATTGAGCGCGAAGAGGAACGTCTATCGAACCTGCAACATCCTGATCAATCATCACACGTCCGATAAGATCATAGAGACCTTCCTCCATCAACCCTGAGCGGATTTCATTGAGCAGTTTTGAAGTTTGAGCGCGATAACAATAAACGTGACTTTCATCCAAAGCAGGATTGCCTGTTTTGGTTGCATAAGGCTGACGTAAGACTCGCCCGATCAATTGAGTGATTCCCGTTGTGGATTCGGGGTTCGTCAAGAGTGTAACAATATAGGCAAAAGGACAATCCCAGCCTTCTTGCAAGGCATGTTTCGTGATGATATACCGAATGGAACAATCGCGGCTAAGCAAGTCAATATTTTCAATCTCGTCTTTTTCACTGCTTTTCACAGCGATTTCTTCGGGCAAAATATTTAAGCGTGTGATGAGATATTCACGCACATCCTCAGCATGAATCAAACCCGGCTTATTGCGTTGCTTTTCGCCCGTGCGTTCCACTTGAAAAAGAATAATCGGGCGAATATACATTCCGGTTTGGTTTTCATATTGCTGTGCGGTTCTTTCCAATTCATTTCGATGTTCACAGGACGCATAAACTGTGTCACGCCAATCCATACTAGCCTTTATATGAACGTGCATATCTAACTTAATCATGCCTTCGCGTAAAAGGGCTTGCCCGCCAATATCAACGAGTTTATTGCTCTCTTGTGGAGGCGTGGCAGTCAGTTCAAGAATAAAGCAGGGATTAAATCCCAAAAGCGTATGTTGTGCTGTTGCGCTATAGGCTTTATGTCCTTCATCTAAAATGACAATAGGGTTAATTAAGCGAAGCGTATTACCGAGCGATGTTTTAACCACGCCCCCAAATGTGCTTTCAATATCATAAGTGTCCAGATTGGAAACGCGCTTAAGCAGTTCCGCGTGATCTTGCAAACGATCTTCTGCGGGGAAGAAAGCCTCAAAACCGCCCTGGTCTTTGAATAACCGCAGCGTTTCTTTATTTTGCCTGTTTGCAGAAGGAAGCATTAAGATCAGAATAGCAAGATGATTCTGAATATCCTCAGGTGAAAATTGTTGATTTTTTTCAAGGATCATGGTCTGATTCCCGCTCGTCAAATCCAAAAATTGACGATAAGGATGTGCGCGATCTCGCAAGGCGTTGAGGGTTTGTCTGTAAATTTGCTTGGTTGGAACAATCCACAAAACCAACCCTGATTGCGTATGTTTGAATAAAGATTGAATGGAATCAATGGCATGGACGGCGAGCAAGGTCTTACCGCCGCCTGTGGGAACTTTAAAGCAAATTGTTGGTAATACTTGCCCGCTGCCTGTATGACGCGGAATATACGGAGCGCCAGGACGCACCATTTCCCACGCGTCAACATCCCACTTGTAATGAATCTCAAGAGAATCTGCCAGCGCCTTTTTGGCGCGGCATTTGTCGAGAGCGCGTAAATAATCACTCAATCGCTCAAGGGTGGTTTTTTGATATTCTTTGAGATGCATGGCTTATGCGCGGAAACGATAAATGGCAAACGGCAATTGACAAAACTCAATGCGGTTATCGTGCAAAACGTAATCATCCACGTACTTATGGGATGCAATCACAAGGCGGGTCTTGCCTTTTGGGTTTCCAAGTCCTTTCACAAACTCCAAGTCAAGCGGACGATGTTTTAGAAATTCCATATCGGGCTGATACAGCAGATACACTTCGTAGTTGCGGCTTTCGCCCAAATACCAGCGCTTTTCCTTCACTTGCGAATCATCCAACTGCTCGCCCGTAGACGTAAAGAATACGTAACGCGCCAAATCCACGTAGGATGGCATTTTGTTGCCCCTGAGCAGGTTTTCTTCGGAAAGCGCGTTGCCTAAATCATAGTAGGTGAACGTGCCGCCTAAACCATTTTGAAGTCTCTCATCTTTTGACGCTTTCACGCCTTTTATGACGCGCCTCACTCGTTCAGCAGTTACAGTATCTGCATAATCTTCTTGTTCGATCAAGATGAACTTACGATTGCCGCCATCTTCCTCATTTAATTCCAAAACTGCCTGAGCGGTTGTTCCAGAACCTGCAAAAGAATCGAGAACTAACATGTTTTTGTCATTTACAACATCAAGCAAATGTTTAATCAAAGTTGTAGGCTTGGGATAATCAAAAGGTTTCTTGCCAAATAAATCAGACAACTCTTTTGAACCATGTGCAGTGGTTTTCACCTTTGCAGAGTCAAGAATTGAGTCTTGGGCGGTTTTGGTTTCGGTCCCGCTGGGTATTATCCGATATGCCTCTACCCGCTTGTCTTCTTGAAGTTCAAAGGTTACTTTACCTTCTCTTTGCAATTTATTAAACTCTGACTTTCCTAATCTCCATCTGCCTTCTGTGCCGTCAGGGCGTATTGGACATACAGAGCCAAATTCTTCCGACTCTACCGAATAAAACATAGTTGGTCTGTCTTCTCGTCTGTCCCCTTGCCCCCATTGTCTCAATCTTTCCTTATTCTCTCCTTCTGAAACGCGCACATCCTTTTTAAACGCTAAATCACTCAAGTTTTTTACATAGCACAAAATATACTCATGAAGCCTTGCCGTATCCTTTGAAGTTGCCCCTTTGCCCAATCTAGAACGCCAGATAAAAGTTTCTACAAAGCTCTCTTCCCCAAAAATCTCATCCATAATGGCGCGCAGATGATGAACTTCATTATCGTCAATGGAAATACAAATTACGCCGTCTTCCGTAAGCAATTCGCGCAGAAGAACCAAACGAGGCCACATCATGCACAACCACTTTTCGTGGCGCGTCAAGTCTTCGCGGTCAACAGCTTTTTTCAGCCACTCTTGGTGCATGGGGCTGTTGACATTATCGTTATAAACCCACTTTTCATTGCCTGTGTTGTAAGGCGGGTCAATATAAATACATTTCACCTTGCCCCCAAAAGAAGGCAAAAGAGCCTTTAATGCCAACAGGTTATCGCCATGCACAATCAAGTTGTCACGTAGGCTGGGCGATTTGGTTAAAGATTTTTTGGGATTTGGCGTCAACTGGCGGAAAGGAACCGTCAAATGATACGTACGAATGACGCTTTTTCCCTTGAAATTCAATGTTGTCATAACAATACCCTGGGAGAATGGAATAATTTATTTTTATTTTATCATAGAACATTAATTCTATTTTATTTTTGAAGATGAATTTGTCAAACAAAAAAGGACTCACTCCATTGGATGAGTCCTTTACGCATCACGGATCACAAATCTATTTCTGCGTCGTCCCGCCCGTCACATAAGTCGGCGATTGAACCTGCATCACAGACCGGCGTTCGATCCGAATCTGCACGGCGCTGGTCACTTGCAAGGGGGGCGCGCCGGCTTCGGCTTGCAGGGTGTAATCTCCGGGCGGGAGCGGCATGCCGCGGTCATCGTATCCGTTCCAGTAGAAGACGTGACGGCGTCCCATTTTGCGGCGATTGAAGAGAATCGTCGCGCGCGGATTTCCCTGCTGGTCCAATACTTCCAATGAAACGCGCGCGGTCTTGCTTAGATCAAGCGTGATTCCTAAAACATTATCATCGCCAAAACCGCCGGGTGAAAAAATGGGCTGGTCAACGCCCAGAGCAAGCGTCACACGGTTTTGACGCAAATAAATAAAAGCGAGAATGCCCGCAATCAACAGCGCGCTTGGGATAATGAGGAGCGGCATTTGATCGAGGTTGCTGCTCAAACGCGCGAAGCCATCTGTACCGCCGGAACTATATGTAACGTGACGGGTCAAGCGGCTGATATTCCCGGCCTGATCGGTGGATTGAATATCAATTGTATTGTCGCCGGTGTTAAGCGGCGTGCTGACTTGAAAATCACCCAACACGCCGACAGGCACGATCTTCCCGTTGACCGTCACCTGACTGCCGGGTTCTACTTTGCCGGTCAATTGCAAATTGGGATCGGCCAATGTTGCGCCATCCTCAACATTAACTTGAATGGTGGAAGCGCCTACTTTCAAATGGACGATGCGATCCAGCGTGGCAATATTTCCCACGCTGTCGGTCACGACCAAACGCAGGGCGTTATCGCCGTCGTTCAAAATGAACTGATGTTGAAAATGCCCATCTGTATCAACCTTTACATTTTGCTGATTGATCGTCAAGGTTGCGCCGGGCCTCGTCACCCCTTCAATGTTTAGTAATTGCTTGTTGGTCCACTCGTTATCGAGCGGGCGGGTTAATTCAATATCGGGGGGTTGAGTCACCAAGCTGATCGAGCGTTGAACAGTGGACGTGTTTCCAGCCGCGTCGGAGACTTGAATCTCCACGCGGTTGTCGCCATCATTTAATTTATATGGAAAACTAAAACGTCCCGTATTATCCACGCGCAAAGGCTGCGATGATCCCGCGAGCAAAACAACTGCGCCGGGTTCGGTCACACCTTCCAATGTCATGCTTGCCTTGTTGACTTGCATTCCATCCGTGAGATTGGCAAGTTGAACGGCTGGCGGCTGGGTATCGACCTGCACCGTTACACTCTGCGCGGCGGAACGCAACGCGCCGCCCGCGGATATTTCAACGCGATAAGCGCCATCCGCCGCGACAGTGCCTTGATCGCTGAGACCATCCCACGAAAGGAAATGTTCACCCGCCGTCTGTGACTGTGCATCCGCGAGAGTGCGAATCGCATTCAAGCCGCTGTACACGCGCACAGTGACATTGGAATTATCATCCAGCCGATAGTTCATCGTGAACAGATCATAGTTGCCATCGCCATTGGGAGAGAACACCTGATTAGGCGCGGAAAGATTCACCGCGGGTACTTTCATCCAATCGGCGATAAAGGTGATGGCAACGATTAAGATCACCGCTCCGATACTCAGAGCCGTGACAAGCACGCTGGGCGTGAACTCATTTTGCAGTCCGCGCCGCGTGCGCCTTTGTTGTCGCTGTGGGGTATTGCGCTGTTGATATTGCATGGATCGTTAATCCAATTCTAGCATAATCAGGTCATCTGGGTCATCGCTTTTTCGTAATTCTTGCGATTTTGAAATGTCTGATGAAACCGATGGTGAAACGGGAACTGCCGAGTCAGAAGCCGGCGCTGCCGGTTCTGCAACAAAACGAGGCGCGCGTGCGCTGCTCGCGTTGCTCGGAATCGGCAGCGGATGTTCAAAGAAATCCTGCCCGAGTTCAAGGAACACAACCGCTACCCCTGAAAAAAGTGTCGTTAATCCAAACCCGATCTCAGCCTCAGCGGATAAAGGCATTCGCAGCCACATGGTAAGTAAAATTTGTAAAATCGCCAATGCCAGCGCGCCACCAAGAGCAATGATCATCCCCGAACGCGGACGGTGATATTGCGCCCAGTCTTTCTCGCTCAGCATCCCAACCGACCAGCCGACCAATGCCCAGCTGCCAATTTGCAACAGGCAATAAAGCAGGTATGTTGAATCAGGCGCGAGTGGAACGAACAACAAGCGGATCGCTTCAAGCGAGCCCGCCTGCGCAAAACGTTCCGGCAGACGATTCAAGATCGGCAGCACACCATATAGATTAATCCAATCGGGCTTCAACCCCGCCATGCCCGCGACCAACAACCCCCACAATGCGCCCAGCGCGCCCATCAATGCGCCGCCCACGGGTCCCCACCACAACCCGCCCAGCAAAGGAATCGTCCACGCCAGATAGATCGAACCCAGCAATGGAGAAGCCAGCGTGAATAATGTTCCGCCTAAATTATTAATAAAAACATGCTGACCAATAATTGCGATTGCAAGAAAAAGAACAGCCAGATAAAGTGAAACGCCAAAGAGCGGATACGATGCCGCTGCGACCGCCGCGAAATAGCCCGCCACCGGCGATGCCAATGTAAGCAAAAATACTGCGCCCGCGATGACCACATCCCAATATAGCGGATAGACCGGTACGACTCGCATCAATCCGTAAAGCAGCGCCGATAAACCAGCGCCAGCCAGAGCTCGCTCCACGAATGCCAAATTGCGGCGGGTTAAACTATGTAAGGGATAAAGAATTTTCATAATTCTCTGTAACGCGACATTTATGTCGCACTTGCGAGATAAATCTCGCGCTACATTTTACAATTCCATTTGGCGCAAGCCGGGTGTGTATTGTACCAACGGATTTCCATTTACCGGCGAAGCGGGTCTGGCATGAGTCCGCGCCCAGGTGCGCAAGGCGGTGATACGTGTCTCCATCGTTTGCGCGAGCGGAATTGTATGCTTAAGCGCATTGACAATATCTTCATTGGTCAGCTCGCGGTCGGTCTCAAAGGCATCATACAACGCGGAGATGACTGCCTGCTCGATCTCTGCGCCGGAGAAATTCTCGCTCAAGCGCGCTAAATTTTCCAGATCAAATTTTTTTGGATCGCGTCCGCGCTTGGTAATGTGGATGGAGAAAATATCGCGGCGCTCGGTAATATTGGGCAGGTCGATAAAAAAGATTTCATCGAAGCGGCCTTTGCGCAGCGCTTCGGGCGGCAAAATGCTGATGTCATTTGCGGTGGCAACGACAAACACCGGCGCAGTTTTTTCCTGCATCCAGGTGAGCAGACTTCCAAAGACGCGCGCGGTTGTGCCTGCATCTGAAAGATGCGAACTGGCAACGCCAGCCAAACCTTTTTCCAATTCATCCAGCCACAACAAACATGGCGAAACAGATTCGGCAAGTTGTAACGCGGTGCGCATATTTTGCTCGGACGAGCCGACCAATCCGCTAAAAAGACTGCCGAGGTCGAGGCGCAAAAGCGGCAAGCGCCATTGGCTGCTGATGGCTTTTGCGATCAAACTTTTTCCCGCGCCTTGCACGCCCAATAAAAGCAATCCTTTTGGCTCAGGCAAACCGAACTGGCGCGCGCGTTCACTGAAAGCGAGCGAGCGTTTTGCAAGCCATTCTTTGAGCAGATTCATCCCGCCGACAAATTCCATATCTTCGGAGGCTTCAAAATATTCGAGGATCTGCGAGCGGCGGATGATCTGTTTCTTTTCGGCGATGATGACATCCACATCGAGCGAACGCGTCATCACCAGGGATTTGGCAAAAACATTTTCCGCTTCGGTGCAGGTTAATCCCTGCGCGGCGTATAAAACTTTTTCCTGCATTTCGGGAATCAACTCGACTTGCATGCCGCTCACTTCGCGCGCGGAGCGGATCACGCGCTCCAGTGATTGCGCCATCTCATCGAGAGTCGGCAGCGCATAATCGAGCACGATAATATCTTTTTCCAATTCAGGCGGAAAATGCAGCAGCGGCGAAAGGATGATCAACGTCTTGCGGCTTTCTTTCAAGTGACTGGTGATGTCGCGCAAACGGCGCACGACCACAGGTTGATCTTGCAAAGGATGACGGTCATCCAAAAACGGATGAAAATCCTTCAGCACGAAAATCGCGGATTCTTGCGACGCGGCGATCGCATCCAGCGCGCGCAGGGGCGAGCACGTGGACGGGTCGGGCGATACACCTTCATATCCATCCAGCGAACGAATACCCGATGTGATCGTCCAGCCGTAAAGTTTCTTGCGCAGCTGTCCCGCCACCTGACGCAGCGTTTGCTCAATGCGCCGTTCTTCCCATGAGACAATATATAAAATGGGGTACTTGGCGCGGATGAGGATGTTCAGTTCTTCGTCGCGGGCGGGATGGTTGACATTCATATTCTGACTATAGCATAAGGGGGAGTCAACGTCAATTACATATGGAAACAGCAATTCCAAACCTGAAATCTTTTGCCACCGATTTACACGGATTTTCATGGCTTGTGTATTCATCAGGAAATGGTTGAACAAAAGCCTTTGCCACGGAGCCACTGAGACACGGAGTTTTACCTTTGTTTTTCTCAGCGCCTCTATGCCTCAGTGGCTCAAAAAATGTACAACCTATCTCTGACCAATACAAATTGGTCATGGATTGGGATTAAAAAAATCCGTGTGATCGGTGAAATCCGTGGCTGGCTTCATTTGTTTTAGGCTTTGTCCTCAGATTTGGAATTGCTGATTCAAGGTTGAATGCATAAAAATAAAGTCTCATTAACCTATGCTCCAGCCGCCGTCCTCGGCGGCGTTTTGTGAGGAAACCCTGCGCCGGGGACGGCGCAAGGAGCAACAGGTTTTAGGCTTTGTCCTCAGATTTGGAATTGCTGATTCAAAATTGAACGCATAAAAATAAAGTCTCTCGGTGGTAAAATAAAATCATAAATAACGATCAGCAAGCGGCGAAGTTGGTGTAACTCCAACACTGTCGCGCAACTGTGATGTTAGTCAACAAGTCAAATCGTCATGAGTCAAATAGTCGAAAGACTACAAGACAAAATGACCAATGACTAAATGACTGGCAAAGTCAGGTCGCCCGCTCTGGTCGGTTTACCACACTCTCGCGCAAAGGAGGTGGATGACGGCTTGCACGGATTGCCTCTCCATCCTCCCCAGTCACCCGGCTGGGGATTTTGATTCGCCACTCGTCATCGTCATTGCGAGGGCGCACTTGTTCTTGCCCGAAGCAATCCCTACGCTAGTAAGAGATTGCTTCGTCGCAGCGAACGCTTCTCGCAATGACGAAATAAATATTTGGAGAATAATATGTTTCGTAAAACTTTCTTTTTAACCATCATCCTCACGCTGTTTCTTGCCGCGTGCGCGCCCGCATCTGTTCCGACAGAAGCGCCCATAATTCCAACAGAAGTACTCGCGACGGCGAATCCAACCGAGGCTGCGGTTGCTGCGGATTCTTCGATCCAGTTGACAGACGGACTCGGACGTGAAGTTAAACTCGACGCACCCGCGCAAAAGATCATCTCCATCGCGCCATCGAATACCGAAATTTTATTTGCCATTGGCGCGGGCGATCAAGTTGTCGGGCGCGATAATTTATCCGATTATCCCGAAGCCGCGAAAAAAGCGACCGATATCGGCTCTGTCTATGAAGCCTTGAACACCGAGTTGATCGTTTCACTAAAGCCCGATCTAATCCTCGCCGCCGAAGTCAACACACCCGAACAGGTGAAGACGCTCGAAGATTTGGGATTGACCGTGTATTACCTGAAAAATCCCACGACGCTCGAAGGCTTGTACGATAATTTAAATATCGTCGCGCAATTAACCGGACGCGAAAAAGAATCTGCCGCGCTAATTGAATCACTCAAGGCGCGCGTCGCCGCCGTGGATGAAAAGATCGCGCCGCTTAGCTCGCGCATGAATGTCTTTTATGAATTGGATGCGACCGACCCCGCCAAGCCTTATACCGCTGGCAAAGGCACATTCATCACTTTGCTAATCGAACGCGCCGGCGGATATAACATCGCCGCCGATATTGATGGTTATCCCCAAATGAGTCTGGAGCAAATCGTCGCCGCCGATCCGGCCTTCATCATCCTCGGTGACTCTGCATACGGCGTCACACCCGAATCCATTGCGTCCCGCCCCGGCTGGGAGAATCTCAGCGCCGTAAAAAATAATCAGATATTCCCCTTCGACGATAATTTGCTCAGCCGCCCCGGTCCGCGCATGGTGGATGGTTTGGAAGCGCTCGCCAAGCTGCTGCGCCCGGAGTTGTTTAAGTAAAAATGTAGACACGGAAACAGGTAAACAAGTAGACAGATTGTCCGTGTTTACTTGTTTACCTGTCTACCTACTCATGCCGCGCCCCTATTTTTTCTCCCTCCTTTTTCTTCTCATCGCCTTGCTGCTCAGCCTCGCGATCGGCTCTGTTTTCATTCCGCTGGGAGAATTGTGGCGCGTGTTGATCGGCACAACGCACAACGAAATTTTCCGCACCATTCTATGGGATATTCGTTTACCGCGCACAATTTTAATTGCGCTGGTTGGCTCCGCGCTCGCGGGCAGCGGCGCCGCATATCAGGGTTTGTTTCGCAACCCGCTCGCCGACCCATATTTGATCGGCGTCGCATCCGGCGCGGGGTTGGGCGCGGTGCTGGCGATGACTTCGCAGCGCGAATATACAACATTGGGCTTGATGATGATTCCGCTCGCGGCTTTTATCGCCAGCCTGTTGACGGTTTACCTCGTCTATATTTTCGCCCACGTAGGCGCGACCGTTCCAACCACCAATTTGATTCTCGCGGGCGTAGCGGTTTCCTCCTTCGCATCTTCGCTGACCTCCTTCCTGATGCTGCGTTCCACCGGTGAAATGCGCCGCGCCATTGGCTGGCTGCTTGGCGGCGTGAGTCTCATCGGCTGGAGTTATACGCTCGCGTTAATTCCGTATCTCGCAGTTGGACTCACTATTTTAGTTGTAAACGGATATGCATTAAATCTTTTGCAATTCGGCGATGACCAGGCTCTTCAAATGGGATTGAACGTTCGCCGCGTAAAATTTATCATCATCGTCGCCGCATCGCTTGTGACAGCGGCGGCGGTTTCGTTCGCGGGCATTATCGGCTTTATCGGTTTGATCGTTCCCCACATTGTCCGCATGTGGTGGGGCATGGATTATCGCCGTATCATTCCGCTGAGCATCATCGGCGGCGCAAGTGCGTTATTATTGGCGGATGTATTATCGCGGATCGTCCTCGCGCCGCAGGAGTTACCCGTGGGCATCGTCACTGCGCTGGCAGGCGCGCCGTTCTTTTTATGGGTGCTGCGCAAAGCAAAGAATCAAGGAACCTGGTGAACTGACGACTCATTAACTCACGTTACGCAGTTTGTAATCCCGAAGGCGTTGTGTTGAGCCTGTCGAAACAGATGATAGGATTATAGAATAATGGCATACAGATATCCAAATCCCGAAGGGATGACATGATTGTTTGGAAAACATATGACACCCCTTCGGGGTTTCCATACCAATCTTGTATAAATCTATAATCATTAGACGTTATCGGAAATAACTCCGAAGGAGTGAAATGATTATAGAAAGAAAGCAAAATTAAATTTAACCCCGAAGGGGTGGCATTGTTTTGAGCACAAACCATGCCATCCCTTCGGGATTGAAAACAGCTTGAAGTAGAAGAGTTAATCTTTGCTGGCTAATTTCCGATAACGTCTATTCCACTCCTTCGGAGTTGCCTCTGCATAAAGTAATTCATTAATTTGTTCACTCACTGAATCGCAAAAGGTGTCTTATGGAACTCTCACAAAAAATTCATTTACTCGGTGACCTGCTCGGCGAAGTTATATCGGAACTCGAAGCCCCGTCTATTTTTGAGATCGAGGAGCGCATCCGTTTGCTGGCCAAGGCGCGGCGCGGCGGGGATGGTTCTGCGGCCAAAGAATTGCAGCACGAAGTCTCTTCCTTAAAAACTGAAGAGGCGCGCGCGACAGCGGCTGCATTCGCCGCATATTTTGACCTGGTCAATCTCGCTGAAGAAGATCAGCGCGTGAAATTACTGCGCGAGAATGAAGATGAAAAATACCCCGAACCTATCAACGAATCCATCCGCGCCGCGTTTGCCGCTTTAAAGGAACGCGGAGTTGGCTATAAACAAATCTCCGACCTGCTTGAAAATTTATTTATTGAACTGGTATTGACCGCGCATCCAACAGAAGCGCGCCGCCGAACTATTCTCTCGAAAATGGAACGCGTCGCGAATCTGTTACAGCAGCTCAGCCAAAATCCGCTCTCTCTGCGTGAAAAGGATGTTCTGGTCAATTCTTTGCGCGGCGAGATTTCATCCTTGTGGCTTACAGACCGCACCCGCGCCGAAAAATTAACGGTAACCGATGAAGCCCGCACAGGTTTATATTTTATAGACGCTTTTTTCTGGAATGTCATCCCCGCTGTTTGCAATGAATTTGAAAAAGCAGTCGAGCAATATTATCCCGGCTTGAAGATCCCGCGCGGCTGGCTGCGGCTGGCATCGTGGATCGGCGGCGACAGGGACGGCAATCCATACGTCACCGCTGAGATCACCGCGGAAACGCTGCGCTTGCATCGCGGCCTTGCGGTGGAAAATCATCGCCGCGCCTTTCAGGAATTGGGACGGCATTTAAGCATCAGTTCCAGACGTGTTCCACCTTCACCGGCTTTGCTGGAGTGGATCGAAAAACGCAGGCCCTTCCCCGCGCATGTCGCCTACATTGAACAGCGCTATGCAGCCGAACCTTATCGTCTCATGCTGGCGTTATTAGCCAATGAATTGGCGGAAGCCTCGCGCGATGATATGAAGTCGCATCTGCTTGGGCAATATCCGCACAAGGCGCACATCGTCGTGGAGGATTTTTCCGGCGCGCTGGAGTTGATCGCATCCGCGCTGCCCGTCGATCAAGTGCAGGATGAGTTGCAAACCATGCTGCGAAAAATACAGGCATTCGGGCTGCATGTCGCCAGGCTGGACATTCGCGAAGATTCAAGCCGCTTGAATTTTGCTTTAACCGAAATTTTACGCGCGCTTAATATCGAACCCGATTTTGAAAATCTTCCCGCTGAAAAACGCACTGAATTGCTGGTTCGTCTTTTGGCAGAGCCAACGCCCAATCTTTCAAAGCACCCCGGTGTCACTTCGGCTGCGGCGGAGACGTGGTCACTCTTCCAATTGATCGGGCGCACGAACAAAATTTATGGCAGCGATTTACTCGGCCCGTTTGTGATCTCCATGACACACGCCGCCGCGGATGTATTGACCGTGCTGCTGCTGGCAAAATGGGCGGGCTGCAAAACCATTCCGCAGATCACGCCGCTTTTTGAATCGGTGCGCGACCTCAAGGATGCCATCAATATTCTTGAACTTCTTTTTACCCTCGAAACATACCGCGAACATCTCAAAGCGCACAACAACGAACAAGTGGTGATGATCGGGTATTCAGACAGCAACAAAGACGGCGGCTATCTCATGGCGAACTGGGCGCTGTATCAGGCGCAGGAAGAGATCACGCGCGTTGCTGATAAATATAAAGTTAAGTTGACCATCTTCCACGGCCGCGGCGGAACAATTGCACGCGGCGGCGGGCCGGCTAATAGCGCGATCCGTGCCCAACCGGTGGGCAGTATCAACGGGCGTTTTCGCGTTACCGAGCAGGGCGAGATCATCGCGTCGCGTTATTCAAATCCCGCGCTCGCGCATCGGCGTTTGGAGCAGATCATCAGCGCCGTGATCCTTGCTTCTGTTCCGCAAAAGGAACAAGCCATTCCCGAAAAATGGCGAACCGCGATGAGCGCAATGTCCAACACGGCGCATCTTGCTTATCGTTCGCTTGTTTATGAAACACCCGGCTTCATTGAATTTTGGGAATCCGCCACGCCATTGGATGAGATCAAACGGCTGCAGATCGGTTCGCGTCCAGCTTCACGCGCAAAAGCGGGCGCTGTGGATCAGATCCGCGCGATCCCGTGGGTTTTCTCGTGGATGCAAAGCCGTTTCAATTTACCGGGTTGGTATAGCCTTGGCGCGGGGTTGGCATCCATCAACGATCTGCCGCTGTTACAGGAAATGTATGACGGCTGGCCTTTCTTCAGGACGCTGCTGCACAACTCTGAGATGTCGCTGCTTAAAGCGGATATGGATATCTCAACGCTCTATGTGGATCTCGTGCCTGATAAAAAACTTGCCGACGAAATTTTCAACATCATCCGCGCGGAATATGAACGCACCAAAGAATCTGTTTTAAAAATCAGCCGCCATCAAACTTTGCTGGAAACCGAACCGGTCACGCAGCAGGCGGTTCAACTGCGCAATCCCTATGTTGACCCGTTGAATTACATTCAGATCGAAACGCTGCGCCGCCTGCGTTCACTCTCCGACCCCGATAGCGCCGAAGCAAAACCGCTGCGCGAAGTGATGGCGCTGACCATCAATGGCATCGCCTCCGGGTTGAAAAATACGGGATAAATAAATTCTTCACCACGAAGGACACAAAGGGCACAAAGGAAATTCCTTAAACCTTCGTGTACTTTGTGCCCTTTGTGTTTAAAGGTTTTTTTCTATGCTCAAAATTCAAAATCTCTCCGCTTCATATCACAACCGCCAGGTCTTGCATGATGTTTCATTTGATGTAAAGAATGGCGAGGTGCTTGCGCTGATCGGTCCCAACGGGGCGGGCAAGTCCACCATTATCCGCGCGGCGAGCGGAGTGATTCCATCCGCCGGTCACATCCGCACGAACGGCGATGATTTTCAAGCGCTTGAACCTTTTCAGCGCGCGCGTTATCTCGCGGTCGTGCCGCAAGCCATTGCGCTTCCGCCCGCGTTCACCGTTTGGGAAACCGTCCTCATGGGCCGCACGCCCTATCTCGGATTTCTCGGTCAGGCATCAAAGCATGATGAAGAACTCGCACGCGGCGCGTTGAGTCGTGTCAACGCATTGGATTTTTCCGATCGACTGGTCGGCGAATTATCCGGCGGCGAGCGTCAGCGCATTTTGCTCGCGCGCGCGTTGTGTCAATCCACGCCGATTCTTTTATTGGATGAACCCACCGCGCATCTCGATTTGCAATATCAAGTCAGTTTATTGGAATTGATCCGCGAACTCGCCCACAAAGAGAATCTCGCCGTGTTGATCGCGCTCCACGATTTGAATCTCGCCGCCCATTACGCGGACCGCGTCGCACTCCTCGTCGGTGGGCATCTGCGCGCGATTGGTTCCCCCCGCCAAGTGTTGACCGCCGATCTGATCTCACATGCCTATTGCCTGCCTGTGCAAGTCGTCGAGCATCCATTCATGGATGCTCCACTTGTACTGCCGGATAAGCCATAAAAAAACTCCGAGGTTTTGAACCTCGGAGTTTTTTTATGGCACTTCGTAAATTGTTGTATTTCCCTGTTGAAAAATTACTTTGAGATGCGCTTTAAATTTTTCTTGATTGATGCGCATGGAAGTTTGTTCCAGTGACCCAATATAGATGTAACGAATATTGTATTGTTCAATGATCGCTTGCACTTCCTCCCAGCGCGGGCTGACATAGAGTTTGGTCATATCATCGCGGCGGGAGCCTTGCGGCGCGGAATCTCCGCGCCACTGCGCTTCGTGACCGGGCCAGCCAAGCACGGTCTGCAAGCCGGTATTCGCGGAGATGCGCGCGTATCCGCTGTAGCCATCTCCCACCGCTTCGGCGATGACGCCATTTGGGACGGTGCGCAGAAAATCGATTGCAGCGGCTTCATCGGGATTCTCGCGCTTGAGGCGGTCGAAGTCATCGAGGGTGAATCCGTATAATGGGTTGAAGTCGTTTGTCTTATTCATCAAACCGAAGACGGGATACAGCAAACCCGCAAAAATTACCAAACTAATCACAACGCGGAAGATGATGTTTTTAATGCCTTCCAAATTTTGAAGCAGATACGCGGTCGCGAACGCGGCAGCCAGACTCCACACCATCCACGCTTGATAATAGAATTTGAAAATAGTGTTGATACGATAACCAAATTGATCGCGCAGGTAAACAAACTCCGGAGCGATGACAAGGATGGCGCCCAGCGTTAAGAGAATCAGGATGAATTGATGCGCTGACAGACGATGGACAATGGACGATGGTTCATCATCCATCGCCTGTGGTCTATTGTCCGCCAAAAGAAACGCCAGCGCGGGGATTAATATCGCAAGCAGCGTGATGAGACTGCCAATATATTCCAGGCGGCGCAGGGAGGTCGCATTGAAGAATTCACTCGCGGACATTTTCTGCGAAGAAAGGAACATAATGACAAAATCTTTTTCGAAGTAGGAGCCAAGCCAGCCAAGCAACCATGAACCCGCCCACAGAAAAAGCGTGAAGCCGAGTCCCAGTGAAAGGGCGAGTTTCCAATTGGGTTTAACTCTGGAGTCGGACGGCTCGCCATCCGACTGTAAAGCAGCAAGCTGCTTTACTCCAGAATAAAGATATGCAAATATGGGAATGAACAGCGTGCCCCACATCACCCAGAGATGCGCGCCGCGCGTAACAAACATCATGTTCGGGAGGACGCCGTCCGCTTGTGATGAAAATCCAAGATAGAACGGGATATATAAAAAGATGGAAAAAATCCCAAGCGGCAGGCCGAGCACGAACATATCTTCGAGCCGGTCCCAGTTCCAGCCGTCTGCAATTGCGCGGGAAAAGATGTACGCAAAAACAATCAACGTTCCCGCGAAGAGAATATCCCATGTGTTGAGGAAGGCAAGTCCGCCGATGACCAATGCTGAAAATATAAAATTTGAATAACTGATGTGCAGACGCAACCCAAACAGATCGATTTTTTCATCTGAACTGCTCAGGAAAATATTTAATGCAACCGCAATCGCAAGCAACCCAAATGGAATCGCCAATACATGCGGATGTAAATCACCGAGCAAAAATGAGAAGAAGGGAAATTCATCAATCACTTCGCGCGGACTTTTCAGCATGTCGTAATCTTGAATCACACGCGAAGCGCGCCACCACCACATATAGCGGTCGGGTTCCCATTGGAAGGGAATCATCGGCGGGTTGGAGAGTTCCTTCATATCCAGCCATGTCCAGAAGGGAGAGGTGTATACGCCTGAGCTGCTTTGCGTCCAGAAGAATCCGCGGCGATGCAGGACTTCGAGCAGGGCTTCAAAATTGGAGACGAGGAGCAGAAATAATGGGGCGAGGAGAGGGAGTGTAGTACGTGAGATATAGGACGCGAGGCGTGATTCGTAATTCGTAATTTGTAATTGGGAATCGGAGATCGGTTTGACCTTTGACCTTTGACCTTCAACCTGTAACCCAGCAAGCAAGTTATATAAAATCCCATACGAACCGATTGCGCCGAGTGCAAAGACGAGCGCGGTCATTAAATTGTGCGCCATGCTGGCGTTGATGTTTGAGACGCGCGCGAGCATGGCGGTCATTACGTAGCCAAAGTAATAATAAGAAATGGCGTAACCCGAAAGCCACGGGTCTTGCGGGGGAAATGTAGGCGAACGCAAAATGCCGTTGATGAAGGCCAACTCCATTGGTTTTTCGGTGCTGAGTAATTCCGGGTTGGCGGAGCGGACAAAGGCGAGGAAGGCGAAGGCGGCGAGGAATAAAATTTCGGTGGTGAGGATCAGGGCGAGATTAGATTTTAGGAAATTTACGATTTGCGATACTTCGACTTTGCTCAGTACAAGTTTATGATTTGCGATTGAAAAAATACTTAATGCAATAAGTAAAGCCAGCGCGAGGATGATTCCGCCCATGTCATTTTGCGCGATGCCGAGCGATGCGAACAGCCAGAAGATATATGCCCAAATCAATAAGCCCGCGGCGCGTGACAAGGTGTATCCGCGGTCAGCAAGGGCGGGGAAGAGAGCATACGCCAGAGGAAAAGTCAGCCAGCCAAGCAGGGTGAGGGAGGTATACCAGATGAAAAATGATTGCATAGGTTGAGATTGTACCAAAGGTTTTATTTAGCCGCGTTAAGGCGGGTTCGTAAAAATAGCCCGGACGTTAACGTCGGGGCTGGATTGGGGATGGGTAATTTTTCGGGAGCGGTTATAGGGGCGGGAGAATATACGCGCCGGAGGAATCCGATTTGAGGTCGAGCACTTGCGCGACCGCCGTGACGTTGATGGGACCAAATACGTGGGGGAAAAGATCCGTAACGGAGATTCCACTGGCGGGCGGACCGGCAGGCGGTTCCCATTTTAATTCCGATTCTAGTTTTGATTCATCGATGACCAGCAGAACGAGATCGTTGCGTCCACGATAAAAAGCGTTGGCAACATGCAAAACCTGTTTGTCGGTTGAGCAGTGGATGAAACCTTCGGTTTGCAAACTGGGCGCTGTGTATGCGCCGCGCGTTTGCGCTTCGTGCCATTCATTGTTGGATGTGATATGTAGAATCAATTTTGTCTCCTTGAAAAAGTAGGGCGACATAAATGTCGCGTTACTTAACTTCGTAAATGGTTGTATTGTTGTCGTGATAAATTGCGCGCCAATATTTGCCTTCGTATTGTTCAAATTTTAGCAAGCCGACTGCGATTCCGATATCGGCGGGGAGCGGATAGGCGTTACGTTCCATCTGACCGACGATAATATATTTGATCTGATATTTTCTCAGGAATTCGCGCGTCCAGTCGATGTCTGGCGTGGTGTAGAAAATGCCGATCTCATCCACGCGCTGCTGAACGTCCATCGAGATGAATCCGCGCTGCTGGCGCTGATGCCAGTTCCAGCCGATGATGCCGGGCAAGCCGGTGTAAATGGTGAAGCGCGAACACCAGCGATACTCGGTGCAATTGGCTTCGACGATGACCGGCGATCCTTTGATGTTATTTTGCATCCAGCGGATGGCGCGATAGTCTTCGCTTAATTCCATCGTGTTGCCGTCCCAATGTTGGGAGGTTTTCATGTAGGTCATGCTGTCGAGTGTGTGCGGCGCGGTGGGAGTCATGCGGTCGCTGACTTTATCGGTGGAGGCAGTGAGCGTGAAGAGGAACGCGCCCGAAAGCAAAATATATAAACCGGTTTGATAGATCGTGCGCCAGCGGAATCTCCAAAATGGGAAGACGTTGATGAGCCAGCCAAACGCGGCGGCGGCGCTGACGGCGAGTAACATCCACGCTTGCAGATATAACTTGAAGACTGTGTTCATGCGCCCGATGTCGCCGACCAGGACTACGAGTTCAACGGCGATGGTCAATACCAGCGCAGTGCCGATCATCAATAACACGCCGCGTTTTACATCGGGCATGTTGGGGCGCAGGATTAATATCCCAGCCCATGCGGCGAGCGGAAGCGCGAACAATCCCACAGTCGCGCCTTTTACCGCGAAGTAGGCGAGCAAGGCGATGAAAACGGCGAGCCCAATTTCGATCAGCAGTACGTAGTCGCGCAGTTTTTTCAGATGCGAAACGGGCGTGGCTGCCATCCATTCGCGGGTTTCCCATGCCAGCCATGTGACGATGATGAAGAGGAATAACCCCCATTGCGTGAGATAGGATGAGATCGGCGTATGTGAACCGGTCCACGGGTCAACTTGACCGTAGCCCTGCGCGTACCAATAGGTGAACGGCGAATACAGCAGGGATGAGAATTCGTACAATAATCCAACCGCAGCAATGGCGATGATGGCGCGCAAAAGGAAGTTGCCCTCATCCCCAGCCCTTCCCCCGAGGGGGGAAGGGAGTCTTAATCCCCTCTCCCTTTGGGAGAGGGCTAGGGTGAGGGATTTCAGATCAAAGTTTCGATACAACGTATAAACGACAGCAATTGCGGCAAGTGGGAAATATGTGTATAAGTCCCACGTATTTGTCGGGCGCAATGCGCCAATCATCAACGCGCCGATGCTGAAGGTGACGATCCATTCGGCGCGGGACATTTGCGCGCGCGATTTGATGAACGATACCGCCCACGCAATGATGAACAGCGTGATCGGCATGGCGAGCATGTGCGCGTGCATGTCGCTGTATAAAAATGTGAATAAAGGAAATTCTGTGATCGGTTCAATATCACCCGGCGCGGGGATCACGCGGCTGGGGAACCAATACCAATCTCCGCGCCCAACCGGTAACATCGCTCCGCCAAAAGATGCGAACAAGCCTTGAAGCGCCAGACTCCATTTTTGGAAGAAGGTCGCGTCCACAGGCACAATTCCCTGCGGCGCGGCGATGCGTTGAAAGCTGTTAAAGATCAACTTCATGGTGCCGAGATTGCCGAGCAGAACGGTCATGATCGAAGCGGCAAATCCAGTTACAAGTTGAACGTTGAAAGTTGAATGTTCTTCACCTTCAACCTTAAACCTTAAACCTTCAACCAAGTTCCACCCAATCGCAAACGCGCCGACACCAATCAACGCGAACCAGGTTGGCAAAATCAAATTGTATGCAATCGAAGGCACAATGCCAAGCAACTTCACGGGCGTGCCCGCCAGCACAAAACCATAATAGTAATAATTAATATAACCGCCCGCGTACCACGGGTCATACGGCGGGAAACTCGTGCTTTTCAAGACCGCATTGAAATACGAAAAATCCATCGGCCGCTCGCCGCCTTTTGAGGGATGCCACAAATCGGGATTGCCAATGCGAATTAAAAGATCAATCAGGAAGAAAACGAAGAAGAGAATTTCCACCACCGTGAAGAATCCGCGACTGGATTTCCACTCATCCCGGATCTGGTCTCTGCGCGTCCATCCCAAGCCCAAGCCGATCAGCGACACGAGTATCACCGCCCCCGCAATGGATGTCCGCGTGTACGGCACGCCGATTGATCCACCCATCCACGAGATCCACGCGACGAGCGCCAAGCCAACAATTCTGCTTAGTGGATAACTATATTGCTTCAAACCTGGTAACGCCAAACGTGTGATCGGGTATGCGACAAGTCCAATTAAAAAGATGAACGCGTACCAAATTATTATTCCAACAAGCGGATATTTATTTTGTAGCCAATCGTAATTGAATAACTCAGACCATGTTCCGCCCGCGCGCTGCTGCACAAGCCGCGCTTGGGGAAGCAGTAAATCTTTTTGGGGTTCGTATTTATCAGCCTGTTTCGGCGTGAGATGGATTACATGAGTCAAATCCACTTTGCCGAGAATGGATTGTAATTTTGCGGCGCTGAAATTATCTGATTTCTTGAAGATCAAGACTTTGGGATGATCGTAAAACGTAAAGGCTTCTTCCGCCGCTTGATCGTTGATGACCAATTTTCCCAACGTGGGATAGGACTCGAAAACTTCCACGAGTTCAAATCCCAAATTGCCGTGATACGTGCCCGGTTTGGCAACGCGGTAACAGCGGATGATATCCTCAGCGGTGGGGCAGCCGATCAGCTGGCGGTAGTATTCCGTCGTAAGCGGATATCTTTCCGGCAGGCGCGTGATCTGCGCGTATTGATGATTGGTGGGGATGATGATGTAATCCGATTGCGTGAGCGTATCCACGAAGCGCGTGAGTTTATCGGCGTTGTCATCCCAATAAACTTGCAGGTTCAGGTCGCCGCGATACATCCCGCCGAAGGGATCATATCCATCCACGCGAAAGGGCAAGCCCCAATCGTAATCGGTCTCGTTGGCGAGCGCGGAGCCGGTCAGCGAGACAACTCCGTTGTCCGTTTCGATGCTCAGGTTGTACGCGCTGTTTGCCGCAACGGGAATTGGTTTTTCAAATGTGAATGTAACCGAACCGCCGCGTTGATCGTCCGACGAAACGGGATTAACAACCGCTGACGTGCGGGCTGTTACTTCGTCTGATGTAATCAATAAAATAACATTCACTGGTGAAGACGAGATGTTCGCCGCGTGCGCGAAAGTTACGCCGGTGAGCAATCCGTCGCGCTTGGGAATTATCGTGGTCGTATAAGGCGCGGGCGCTTGCAGAAATCCGCCCGTGGGGAAAGTCAACGGCTGGTTGTAAATTCCGCCATCCGTTTTAATTTGGAGGTTGATCGGTCCCGGCGCGTTTTCGAATATCCAGCGCGAGGCAGCCATGCGCGGTTCAGCGCGCAGATAAATACTGTGGAAAGCGAATGCCCAGACGGTGGTGAGGATGAGGGCGATTAATCCTGTGGCGCGTAGGGCGTAGGGTGTAATTCTGAATTTTGAATTCTGAATTCTGAATTCAAACACTATCCACGCCGCCATCATACACAAAAGCGGATAGACCGGCAGCTGGTAGCGCATGGTCGGGTTGAATTGCATGGATTGCCAGCCGAAATAAAATGCCGTCCACGCCCACAATAAAAGATGCTTGCGCTCGCCTTGCAGAATGCGCCAGCCCATAAACAGGAAACCAGCCCACGCGAGAATTCCAAGCGGAAGTCCCAAGCCCCAAACGGTTAAGTTCGTGAATGAATATAAATGTGTGCGCCGCGCCCATTGCAAATTCCACGGCAGGTCGGCGTCGCCGTTTGCCTGTCCGCGCTGCTCGGCGATATTCGCAACCCACTGCGGATTAAGCCCAAGACCATCGAAGGCATACGGCTGGAAGACGCGGAAGGAAATGATTGTGGCGAGTCCGCCCGCTATTAAAAATAAAGTGATCAGCGTCCAGTAATCAGTGTTCAGTGGTCGACGGTCGGTGGTCGGTTTATCATAGGTGAAGTAGCGAATTGCAAACGCGCCCGGTAACATAATTGCAAGCACCGCCGCGTTGATCTTGGATGCCATCGCCATGCCAAGTGCAATTCCAAACCCAATGCTGAGCCAGAAAAGAGGATGAAGAAGGAATTTGGTAATTGGGTAATTAGTAATTGGTAATTGGGTAATTGGTAATTGGGAATTAGGTTCATCGCCTAATCCCTCATCCCTAATCCCTAATCCCTTATACCGAACTATTTCCACCGCAAAATAGATCGTCAGGAACATAAAAAGATTTACGAAAAGGTCTGATGTGAAAAAATGCGATTGCTGAATCTGCATGACCGCAAGCGATGAAAACGCCGCTGCAAGCAAAGCCGTGCGGTGGTCGTACATGCGCGCAACAATCAGATATAGCAAAAATATGGTCAGCAGATCAGCCAGCGCGGAAAATTGCCGCGCAAAGAATTTTGAATTCCCACTGTTGTCAAATAACTCCACGCCGATGCGCGTCCATATCATCGGCAGGTTGCCGTAGACAAAGAATGCATTTCCGCGGTTATATGGATTTAGCGTTGAAGTCTTTGTATCAAAATATTCGCCGACGCTTAAGAAACGCTTTTCCCCGTTTGGGCAAATATCCACATTCACGGAAGGGTCAATGCATGTTTGCGCGCGCAAACCATCCAATACGCCGGTTAGAAATAATTCGTCAGGATGCTGATGCTGACCTTCGCCCCACTGCACGCCGGTCAAACGCAAATAGCCCGCCATGAGCAGGACAAGGATAAAAAGTAAATCGTAAATCCATGAATGTTTGTTTGTCATATTTTGTTTTCTGTGGCGCGGCATTAATGCCGCGTTACTTTTCAACCATAAAGATCAGAAAATCTTTTCCGGGATACGACGAGGCGTAGCGGTTCAAAGTTCCAGTTGGATAGAGCAGCATCAACGCATTCTGAGTTTCCAGATCCGCGTTCCAGAAGATAAACATCTTGGGCGCAGGGACATCTAATGTGCCTGCAAAATTTTCAGGCCAGAGCGCAAAATCACGATTGGGAATTCCCGCCCACACGCCGGGCAGCCGCGTATCCACCCAATGCGGGAAGGGCACAATCCAAACGCTATCGGTCTGCCCATTTTTTTCTGCAAATTGATGAATCACTTTTCCCATCTCGGATGTGTTCCACGCGCCCATTTTGAAATTCGCATCAAATTGATTGAAGACAATATTGTAGTTTTGATACGCAGACAGGATCAGCAGCACGCCGGTTAATCCATACGCGACGTAGACGCGTTTTTTGTCCACGCTCAAAGCGGATACGATTCCATCGAGAGCTAATGCGCCCACGAGTATTACAATCACCGCCGCGCCGCTCGCGCGATTCAACGCGGGATTCTCGCCGGGGAAAGCCAGCGAAAGCACCGAGGGTAGAATCAAAACCGGGATCGAGATCAATAAAAACAGGTCGCGCCAATCGCGTCCGCGCACGTAGCGCACGATCAACAACGTGATGCCGATAATAAACAGCGCGCCCGTGACGAAATCCAGCGCGGGGCGGTGCGGCATCGAGTTGACCCAAATCTCACCATCGTCCCAGTTGAACATCAGCAGGCCTTTATATAAATTGGATAAAAAGATTTGCCATACGGGTCCCGGCAGCGGCGATTCCACAGCGCTTAAACGCGAGAGTGCGCGATAGCCAAAGGTATCGGGATGCGATATCCAATAGCGTAATAATGGAATGAACACGAAGATCGAAGTCCCCGCAACGATGATCAATTGCCATAACGACTGCTGGCGCGTCTCGCTTGATCTTTTATGCAGCACATAAATAATGAAGGCAATCACTACCAAGATCGGCACAATGCGGAAGGGAGAATATCCATGCAAGCCGAGACCGAGGAAGAGACCCGAGAGGAGGAAATCGTTGCGGTTACGGGTACGCAATCCGCGGATCAGGTAGAACAGCGTGGGCGCGGCAAAAAGCGGATAGAGCGGGAAGCGCAATCCGATGCGCGAGATCACATTGTTCCAATAACTAATTCCAAAAAGGAAAAGCGCGAAGAGTCCGGCGCGTTCATTTCCAAATTCCTTGCCGAGCAAATATATGAAAGGGAGTGTAAGAATGCCAAGCAGCGCCGTGCCGAGTTTGAGGCTTAAGAATGAAAGCCCCGTGCCGAAAACGTTTGCAACAAGCAATGTCCAATACATTTGAAATGCTTCGCGCCCTGTGTTGCGTGTGAAGAAGATGTTGTAATCGCCTTGCGAGATGTCGTAGACATCCAGAATTTTTTCGGCTTGATCGCTGAAAGGTTCAGATGGAAGTGAGTCTGTGCGATAAAGTCTGAAAAATAACGCGATGCCAAATACGGCAAGGATGAGCAAATTCCGGATTATTTTTTCGCGACGCGGGCGTGTTTCGGGATTTGATTCTTGCGCGGCTTTTGGAGTCTTCAACCATAACCCGTAAACAAGACAGGCAAGCGACAAAATCCAAAGTATGACATTTCTTAGCGTAAATTTGTCTCCGCCAAAATCGAAGAAGGCAGCCAGCGCAAGAACGATGGATAAAAGAAAAGGGATGAGCCGCGTGGTCAGATCGTCGGGTGTTTGTTTGAAAACCGGCAGTGCAGGTAAATGCCATTCATCGTTGTGATGCGCCCACAGTACGAAGCCGATTGCGAAGATGTATAACGCAAGTCCCAGCGAGGCTTGATGATATTGCGGCTCCAGTGAAAATTGCGCGACAAGCGCGATGAATAATGCCAGCGTCGAGCGCCAGGGAAAGTGATCTGCGCGTGCGGGCTCTTCGGGCTGAGGTTCTTCCGGCTGCGCCATTTCATCTACGAGGGCGCGATTTAATTCCGCGCGGCGGCGCGCATCCCATAGCGAGCGGATGAAATTAAAGAAAGAAGTCCAATCCTTGGTGACGGACTTATACAGGTCGAGAACTGAGGGTTCGTTTTCGGGTGTTTGGTGGGGTGTTTCGTTGGTCATATCCGCCCAAGTTTACTTCATCTTTTGGGTTTCCAAAATTAATTTTGCTAATTGGGTCATTAAATTTGTAGTGCGTTTTACATCTCTCTTGATCTGTAAAACGCACTACAAAATCGGTAATTCTATTTTTCAGCAAGTATGCTTTTATCGGGCCAGTTCAACAGCGGCTGAAAAACATAGTTGACCTGTTGTGCCATGCTCGTAAAAACCTTAACGGTCGCTTCGCTCAACGGAGTCAGCGTGATCAACTTTAATTCTCCCGCATCTGAGCCCACAGTTACTGATGTGCTGATACAGCGGATCAAACCGAAGCGTGGATTATCCAAAGTGATGAACATATTGTTGTCCATGTAATGCTCATCTTTTAGCCTGTACTTGCGTTGGACGTGGCCCTTGAACTCATCAAATTCGTGTAAATGTGAATACAAGCGTTGAAAATATTCAGTCGCCCGGTAACGGAGGGAAGCGGCGCGGAAAAGCATGATCGTATTTACAGCGAATGTTTCCCATAATTTGCCAAACATTAATTTCTGTTCATTGAACTCGTCAGAGAATAAAAATCGGATCAAATTTACACTTGTAACCGGGTCTACGTTTGGGCCGGAAAAATGAGTTGCCTGGACGTTGTAGACTTCCATCGCCATCAGATTGATCGCAACGATGTCGAAAAACTGGTCGATGAGAATCGCGGGCTGCTGCATCTTATCCATGATTGCCAGCATATCTTCAAGCACGGTTTTTGGGCTGTCGGTCTGGTGGTAGATATTATGTTCCTCAACGCCAGAAGCCGCCAGGAAAAATCCCTTCCGCTCGCCGCTGGTCAGATTGAGAGAATTTGCGATTTTGACCAGAAGGTCGGGATACAAAATGGCTTTCCTGCCGTTTTCGATATTTGTGAGCATTTCTTCATCAATCCCTGATTCCTCTGCAAATTTCTGGCGTGTCCATGGTTTTAATTGATTATCCGTATGTTCACGCCGTAGGGCAACGATCAGTTTTCCGAATTTTTTTCGATACATAGAGGCTCACTTTAGTGAAAAAGATGTAAATTTTTACATATTATACTCAAAAAAACAACAAGTTAGGTATAAAGTATTGGCCATTCCGCTTATCTATATAAAGTATTACACTAATTTTATTCAATTTCAAATGAACATCATTTTGAGGTTGTGAACAAATTGTGATACTGGGCTCGCACTAGGGAAGGGAAAGAGTGCGAGCATAATTTATAGTGTGCACGCAAAGGTTGATATGGTGGGCATTTGCATGCACACTATACCATTTAATATCACTTCTTCCTTGCGATCACAATAATACTTTCTCCCCACTTCATTGGCAAAAATATAATTCCTGTAATGGCTTGCAACCCGCCGAGCGAACCGAAGATCAATTTTTGAATTTGTCGCGGCACAAAGCGGATATAGGGCACGTCCCAAAAACCATCTGAACAAACGCGGATAAATTCAAAGCCCGCGGATTGAATCAACGTTAGCCATTCACCCGGCTCCTTGAGGGAGATGTGCGTCGGGTCCTGGTAGCCGATCCACTTGGCGCCTTTCCACGGTTTGAGCAGCGAACCGAGATTCGGCGTGGCGAGGATCAAAATTCCACCCGCTTCTGTGACGCGCCCAATTTCATTTATCGCCTGCGCGGGATCGGGCAGATGCTCGACAATATGTTTGATGATGACCACGTTGAACGCGCCGTTCTTATACGGCAGTTCCTGCGCGGATGCAGTTTGCAGCAAAGCCTGCTCCGCTACATCTTGAGACTTTTTCACTGCCCAATGATTCAAATCCATGCCGAAGGCTTTGAAGGTGTGCGACAAATTCCCCGCCAAATGCCCCATGCCGGAGCCAACTTCCAACAGGCGCGCGCCTTGTTTGCCATAACGTCTTGCAAGCGTGGCAAAAAATCGATTAGACCACCAATACATGCTGTACTTGGCAAAGGTAATATTTGCGTATGTATGCGTTGAGAAATATTTTTCGTCGAAGGACATGGAGTAAGTATACAGGGAAACAGGGAAAGAAGTAAACAGGTAGACAGGTAGACAGGTAGACAGGTAGGCAGGTAAACAAGTAAACAAGTAAACAATTTTACGTGTTTACTTGTTTACTTTTCTACTTTTCTACTTCTTTCTAGCAATGTAAAACGTGAATGTGCCGTCAGCCACCGGCGCTGGCGATGCGTATGGTTTCACAAAATTTTCGGTGAGCGCCAGATTCCAGTGCGTGCGTGAGATGATCCAGTTGCCGGTCAATGCTTTTGCAAGCACGGATGGGACGCCGAAATAATGTCCCCACTCCAACACGCGCATCGAGGCGGGCGAAAAATAGTGCCACCATTTTTCGAGTGTGAAACCTGCATTGTTAAGGCGCTGCTCCCACACATCGGGGTCGTCGGCGTGATGGACGCGTGAAATTTTCCGGAACCAATTCTCGTACGACTTGCCGAATACTTTGGTCAATGACAGCGCGGAAAAGTAGCGCGGATTTGGCACGCAGAAATAAAACGGCGCGCCGGGTTTGAGCACGCGCGCGGTTTCTTTGAGGACAGCGTCAATGTGCGGGATGTGCTCGAGGACGGAGTTACTTAATCCGCTCGCGAAGTGATCCGTGGGAAAGGGAGAAAGCGCGCCGTCCGCTTCCACCAATGATTTATACGCACCGTATTTTTTCGCCTCACGCATGGAGAATCTCCACGGGTCGAGTCCCACATCCAATTTTTGGTCGAAGGTCAGCGAAGCGAAATGACCATCTCCGCAGCCGACATCATACACGGGCGCGGGCAGCGGCAGGTCCTGATAATACGAAGATTCAATTGCGCGTAAAAACGCGCGGAAGTAAGGCATGTCGCGGAGTTGAAGAAAGAGGAAATCTTTTGATCTACGATTTTCGATTGACGATTGACGATTGGAGTCTGGCATGTTTCTCGTTATGAAGACACAAAAAAAACTTTGTGCCCTTCGTGTCCTTTGTGTTTAATAGACGTTATCGGAAATTAGCCAGCAAAGATTAACTCTTCTACTTCAAGCTGTTTTCAATCCCGAAGGGATGGCAAGATTATAGAAAACGGCGCAAATTCGCATCA
>VFKN01000089.1 GCA_009885525.1 Anaerolineaceae bacterium
CTCCCCCTTTCGGGGGGAAGGGTTGGGGATGAGGGAAGTTAACGCCCGGCGGCTCCCGTCGGGCGTTTCTGTTTAACAGTATAATATTCTTTGGCTTAGAAAGTCACCTTACGCATCCAAGCGTGATTCCCTGAGCGTTAGCGAAGGGTCTCTGAGACAATCGTAGAGGCTCTTCGCTCCGCTCAGAGCGACACTGCGTAAGGTGAGTTAGAAAAGGAAAAAAATGAAAAGTACAAAATATTTAATCTTTAGCCTGCTCGTAATCACATCCATGCTCATCACCGCCTGCGGCGCGCCATCTGCACAAGACCCGTTCATCCAAACTGCGGTCGCGTTGACCGTTGCCGCAAAGAACGCAGAACCCAACACCAGCACGCCCGCGCCGGAATTGCCCGTCGTTACGCAAACACCTGTGCAGTTTTCACCGACACTCACCCCGCCCGCATCTGCGGCCACGGCAACCTCCCCTGGCAATGTAAATTCAAACGTTTGCGCGAAAGCCAGCCTTGTCAGTGAAACCATTTTAGATGGGATGATCTTCAAACCGAACGCGCAATTTACCAAAACATGGGAGATCAAAAACACCAGCACCTGCACCTGGGACACGAGCTACAAGATCGTCCACTGGGATGGCGATAGTCTCGGCGGCGCGACTTACTACAACCTGCCGCAGGTCGTTCCCCCGGGCGGCACAGTTCCGATCTCGCTGCTCTTCACCGCACCCTTAAACGATGGGGAATACAAATCCAAGTGGGCGCTGCAAACCCCCGATCAAACCAACTTCGGTGTTGGCGATTACAGTGTGCCATTCTATGCAAAAATCGTCGTCTCATCGGCGGATAAACCCGGATACGCGGTTACATCCGTGACATACGAAATGGTGCGCGAACCGGCCACAGGCTGTCCGGCGAACATCACCTACACGGCGTATGCCACAGTCACCACAAATGGTCCGCTTACATTCAGCTACTATTGGGCGCAAAGCGACGGGCATAACATCAAAGGTGAAGTCATAAAGATGGACGCCGCCGGCAGTATCACTCTCTCCAACCCATGGAAGCTGAGTCTCGCAACCAATGCGGTCACACGCTGGATGGCGCTTGCAACGGGCATCTCGGACGGCGAGAATTATCAATACAAGGAATGGTCGCACGTGGAATTTACCAAGTTGTGCGGGGGATAAATCCAAAACATTATTGGGACGCAGAAAACGCTGATTTGCGCTGATATAGGCAAATCAGCGTTTTCTGCGTAAATCAGCGTCTCACTTGTTTTTATAGGGGAACCGTTTGCGCCATTCAAGCGTCTTTAATCTTTGGAAAGCCAAACTCAGGAGAACCCATGAACAAAAAACAATCCCCGTTTATCCTCTTCATCGCCTTTATGACGATCGTCCAAATGGCGTGCAATTTGGGATCAAATGCAGCGACGCCGGATACATTCGCCACCCTAAATGGACTCTACACCGCGTCTGCGCTGACGCTCGAAGCGGGCAGCCCGCAGCCGGTTGTGACCGCCACCCCGGGTCTGCCGCTGCCCACCGCCACCACGAGTGGAAATATCCAGCCGACGAATACACTCGGCGCGCAGAATCCACCTGTATCCAAATGTGACGCGGCGCACTTCGTCAACGATGTGACCTACGCGGATGGAAGTATCGTGACGCGCAAGAATATTTTCATCAAGATTTGGCGCATCCAAAACGTGGGCACCTGCACATGGACGCCTGCCTACGCGTTGACCTTCACCGGCGGCGATTTGATGAACGCGCCGCTGGATGTTGCGTTGACAAAAAATGTCGTGCCCGGCGAAACCGTTGATGTTCAAGTCACTTTTACCGCGCCCGTCAAAGATGGGAATTACAACAGTTATTGGAAATTACGCAACGCTTCGGGAGTTTTGTTCGGCACTGGCGAACAGGCCAGCGTTGCAGTTTGGGTGGATATTCAGGTGAGAGGACCCGCGTATGTTGCCTATGAATTCGCACCGAATTATTGCAGTGCAAATTGGGAAAACGCCGGCGCAGTGCTGCCCTGCCCCGGCACAGATGGCGACGCAAACGGGTTTGTGCTTAAGTTGGATGCGCCCGTGATGGAAGACGGCGTGACCGAAAACGAACCCGGTTTGCTCGTCTCGCCGCAGGATAAAAAGAATGGCATGATCAGCGGACAATATCCTGCGTTTGCAGTGGAATCAGGCGACCGTTTCCGCACGATTATCAGTTGTGAAAATAGCGCAAAAAATTGCGATGTTGTTTTTCAACTCGATTACAAAAATAACGGACAGATCAAAACACTGGGAAGCTGGCACGAACTAAACGAAGGGTTATATTATCCCGTTGATGTTGATCTGAGCAGCCTCGCGGGTGAAAAGATAAAATTCATTCTGATGGTCAACGCGAATGGCGGGAACAATCAAGACCGCGTGATCTGGCTCAACCCTAATATTATCCGGCAGGGTGCGCCGTCGCCGACACCCAAACCATCATTTACGCCCACGTTTACACCCACGTTCACACTCACGCCGACGTATACATTTACGCCCACCTTAACAAACACCCCAATTCCTACCGATACGCCCACTCCGTAGCTGCGTTATAATAAATAAGACTTACGCAGAAATTAAAAAGTGTCCGCTAATGTTTCGGCAGGCTCAACACAAGTCTTCACGAATTTGCACTAATCTTTTTAAAATTCGTGAAGATTAGCGCAGACTTGCCCTGAGCCAGCCGAAGGGTTAGTGGACAACAATTTCGTCTTACATAAGTCCTAATAAAGTTAACTATTTTCGGAGGTTACTGATTATGAAATTTCGCAAGGCACTCTGGTTGATAATTGTCACAATGATCGGCACAGTTTTATTAAGTTCATGCAGTTCGGGTGCTACCGAGGTTCCCACACAGGATCCGGGCGCGATACAGACTCAGGCATTTAATCTAGTATTGACCCAGTCCGCATTGCAGTTAACTCAAACTGCAATGGCGAATCCACCTGCTACTCCCACCAACACCCTAATACCAATCCCCACATTGGGAAACCCAACTTTCGCGCCGATTGGCGGCGAAACCAGCACACCCTTCACGCTCGGCACAGCCTTCCCCGGCTTTACGCCGCTCGCATCACCCGTCCCAACGCTGGGATCTATCGCAACGATCACCACACAAAATGGATGTAATAACGGCGAATATGTGGATGAAACAGCGCCTAAAGACGGGGCACAACTAAAACCCGGCGAAGGTTTTTTAAAAGGTTGGACGATCAAGAATATCGGGACCTGCGCATGGGGTGCAGGTTACGCCTTCATGCTCAATAAGCAGTACACACTCAAAATTGAAGACGTTAGAGGCGAGCTGATCAATATCGCCATAAAAAAGACTGAAGACATCATTAAACCGGGCGGCTCGCAAAAGTTTTCCTTAAAATTGCAAGCGCCGAATACACCTGGAGAATATAAGTGGTATTGGAAACTACAAGACGATAAAGGCAATGTGTTTGGCCCGCTCGTCTCTGTTGTTTTTGTCGTAGTTAAATAACGGCATAAATTACTTGTAAGCAAAAGAGGAAAAAATGAAAACAAAGCACACCATCTTCACGCTGGTCATTGTATTGCTCTTAGCCGCCTGCGCGCCCGCCACGCCAGTTATACCAACACCCGACGTGCTTGCCATCCGCACATCTGCTGCGTACACGGTCGTAGCAGAATTTACGCTCACAGCCGCATCCTTCACTGCCACGCCGATGCCGCCCACATCAACAGCCACACCCGAACCCTCGCCGACCCCGACAGCCACAGAAGTATTCACCACCGACCCGACCCTCGCCGCATTAGGCACGCCTGCCTCACTATGTGATGACTATGTCTATGTAAAAGATGTTACCATTCCCGATGGAACTACTATGACCCCCGGTCAGGAATTTGTAAAAACGTGGACGGTCAAAAACACTGGCGACTGCACCTGGGGCGATGGCTACAGTCTCATTTACTCCTACGGAGAAAAAATGAACGGACAGCCTGTACCACTTGGCGTAGTCGTTGCTCCCGGCACGGAGGTGGATGTCTCCATTAACTTCAAAGCGCCCGACAAAATTGGCGCATACACCAGCGCATGGCAAATGGTTACTCCTAAAGGAATTTCCTTTGGCACAAAAGAAAACACCCTTTTGGCAGTAATCATCGTCAAATAAATTGAAAAAGATACTCTCACCATAAAAGTAGAAAGGCAAATCTATGCAATTTTCAAGCAATGAACTTTATTTACTAATAAATCAGCAAAGACCGCTATGGCTGGCTTTTGCTGACTTGAGCGGCGCTAACTTGATCCACGCCAACTTGAGCGGCGCTAACTTGGTCCACGCCAACTTGAGCAAGACTAAATTGAGAGAGACTAACTTAAGTGGCGTTAACTTGAGCGAGGCGGACTTGAGCGGCGCTAACTTGAGCGACGCCAACTTAAAAGGCGCTAACTTGCGCGACGCTAACTTGCGCGACGCTTACTTGAAAGGCGCTCTATATAATTCACAAACAAAATTTCCAATTGGATTTAATCCAAAGAATGTGGGGATGATTCTCGAAGCATGAGAATGTTTCCATAATCAGTACTTCACGAAAAGACTTCGTAGTTGCGACTTTAGTCGCTTTTTAGCCGAACGACTGAAGTCGTTACTACGTTTTCGTGATCTACTGATAATGATCTCCAATCAAATTGGAGCAAAAAAACTTCCGAAACCGCCTGCGCAGCCCCGAAGGTTTTACTATTCATTTACTTTCTAATTACCTTCCAACTACAAGCAATTTGGCAAAATTACGCGCCTTCTACGACAGACCGCACCCGCGAATGGCACATGGAAATTAGCGTTAATCTGTTAAACTTATCCAACGATGACCCAACAAGATTTAAAGGAAAGCATAAAGAGTAAATCAAAGCAACTGGGGTTTACCCTGACTGGCATTACTTCTTCCGAACCACTCGCACATTACGCCTTCTTTCAAACATGGCTGGGCAGCGGTCATCACGCCACCATGCAGTATCTCGTCAATGAAAAACGCGCCGACCCAAAATCGATTCTTCCTGAATGTAAATCCATCCTTATACTGGCGCTGCCTTACGATTCTGAATTCAGAATGCTGAATTCAGAATTCAGCATTGCCTCCTACGCGCTCGGCGACGACTACCACGACATCATCCCGCCCAAACTAAAACAGATCGTCGAATTCATCGAAGAACAACTCGGCTATAAAATTCCCAATCGCTATTACACCGATACTGGCCCCATCCTCGAACGCGAACTCGCGCAGCGCGCCGGACTCGGCTGGATCGGCAAAAACTCCATGCTGATCAACCCGCAAGCCGGCTCCACATTTTTGCTCGCGGAGATTCTGCTCGGCATCGAACTCGAACCCGACGCACCCATCACCGATCACTGCGGCACCTGCACGCGCTGCATCGAAGCCTGCCCCACGCAATGCATCCTCCCCAATCGCAGCATTGATTCGCGCAAATGCATCTCCTACCTCACCATCGAAAACAAAGATGAAATTCCCGCAGACCTGCGCCCGCATCTGCAAAACTGGATTTTCGGATGCGATGTCTGCCAGCAAGTATGTCCGTGGAACCGATTCTCCGCGCCCGCTGATTTATCCCTAACCCCCAATATCGCGCTTCCTGTTCTTTCCACCGATCTGCTCCTCACTCCCGTCGAATTTAATCAGCGCTTCAAAAAGAGTCCCATCAAACGCGCCAAGCGGCGTGGATATTTACGCAACCTCGCCGTCGCCATCGGCAACAACGGAGATGAAAACGACATCCCCATTTTAGAAAAAGCCATACAAGATGATGAGCCGCTTGTAAAAGAACATGCCGCCTGGGCGCTGGAAAACGTAACGCGAGATAAATCTCGCCCAAATGCGACATGAATGTCGCGCTACTTCAAAGAGAAACCATGAAAAAATTATTGATCGCAACCAACAACAAAGGCAAAGTAAAAGAACTGCAAGACTTGTTAAAAGATTTAGATATTGAGCTCATCACTCCCGCCGACATCAACCTCAACCTCGAAGTGGAAGAGGACGGCACAACCTATATGGAAAACGCCGCCAAGAAAGCCATCGCCTTCGCCCACGCCAGCGGATTGATCTCCCTCGCCGATGACTCCGGCCTCGAAGTGGATGCGCTCGATGGCGCGCCCGGCTTACACTCCGCGCGCTATCATCCCAAACCCGGCGCAAGTGACGCCGACCGCCGCGCCTATATGCTCGAAAATCTCAAAGACAAACCACGCCCGTGGACAGCGCATTTTCACGCCACGATTGCAATTGCGATTGATGGCAAAGTTGAAATCGCAGAAGGCAATTGTTACGGCGAGATCATCCCCGAAGAACGCGGAAATAACGGCTTTGGTTACGACCCCATTTTTTTCTTCCCCGAATTAAATCAAACCATGGCGGAATTGGATATGGAAATAAAAAACCGCCTCAGCCATCGCGCCAAAGCGGTTCTCAATGCAATTCCATTTTTGAAAGAGATGTTGTAATCCTGAAGGGATGCCAAGATTATAGAAAATTGTGTGAAAGAATCAAAATCCCGAAGGGATGACATAGTCCTTGCAACCTATGACACCCCTTCGGGGTTGAACGCGCCACATTCCTACTCTCTCTATAATCATTTGCCCCCCTTCGGGGTCATTATGTACTTATAGTAGTTTCCAAGTTTTCAGAAACAATAGCGGGAGTTTTTTCCACCGCTTCATCTTTCTTCTTTCTCGGTTTCCGCACCCGCAGCGGAATTTTATCTACAAATTGCTTCAACATATCCGCAACGAGATCGGGGCGTTCGAGCATTACCAGATGCCCAGCGTTCTCGACGATCTGCAACTCTGCGCCGGGAATTCCCTCGCGCAGGAATTCGGAATACTTTACGGGGGTCATTTTATCTTCGGCGCCGCAGATCAGCAGCGTGGGAGTTTTGATGCGCGGCAGTTGTTCCATCACATTGAATTCATTGCAGGCAAGGAAATCTCCGAGCAAAACCGGCGGGCGCATTTCCAGCATATATCTTTTTGAAAGTTGGATCAAACTCGGCGGGACATTTTCGCTAAAACAATTTTCGTGAATGAGATCCACAGCCGACTCAAACGAAGTTTCATTGCCCACTGTATCGAGAATTGCCGGCGATACGCGCATCTTCGCGCCTGCGCCGATCAGCCCCAACCCCAAAACTTTGCGCGGATATTTCAAAGCAATATTCAACGCGATTGCGCTGCCCATCGAAACACCCACGATCACTGCCGCGCCAATTTTCAACACCTTCATGAAAGTGATGACATAATCCATATATTCGTTGATCGAGTGCTCACCCATGCCTTCGGATTTTCCATGACCGGGCAAATCGAGCGCGTAGATGCGTTCATCTGCCATGCGGCGGACTTGCGGCGGCCACGACAAATGATTGCCGCCCGATCCGTGAAGCAGGATCACAGGCGGACGTTTTACAGCGCCTGCTTGAGGCTTATGCAAAAAATAATATAGTTCGGCGGCAATTGGCATGTTATTTACGCGGGCGGTGAATGCGATCCGCTGCCTCTTCGTTGAGTGGGATATAAACCTGCACTTTGGTCCCCTTGCCCAGCGCGGCATCTATTTGGAGCACTCCATTAACCAGCTCGGCGCGCTCACGCAAGTTGACCATACCCAGGCTGCTGTTCGCGCGCTTAAGATATTCCTGCGCCATCTTTTTCATATCAAAACCCGCGCCGTTATCAATGATTTCCAACAAAACAACGCCTTTTTCGATCTCACGCATGCGCACGGCAATCACCTCGGCGGCGGCATGTTTACGTGCGTTGTTTACCGCCTCTTCAATAATATAAAAAATGACACCTTGCTTGCCCATTTCCAATTGGGTAGCGACATGCTGGTCAATATTGACGGAAACTTTTTGGTTATAAGTTTCGAGCATTTTATCCGCCATGGATTGCACAGCCGCGGCGAGTCCTTGTGATTCAAGGATGAGCGGGCGCAGTGTAAAGAGCATGTGACGGATCTCCTTGGTGGTGCGCTGCGCGAGTTCTTCAAGTTTTACGACCTCTTCACTTGCGCCGTCCACGTCCTTTGTCATCATGCGTTTAATGATATTCAAGCGCATCGCAATTGCCGCAACCGATTGTGTGGGGCCGTCATGCAGGTCGCGCGCCAGTTTTTTACGCGCCTCTTCCTGTACCTCAATCATGCGTTCTTTTTCCTCTACGAGGTCCTGGTATAAACGCGCATTTTGGATCGCGATCACAGATTGACGTCCAATAATATCCAGCAGGTTACTGCGTTCGGTGTTGAAATATTCGGGGTCGGGATGCGCGAAGAGCAATACGCCATAAATATTGTATCCGCTGCGCAAGGGGAAACAATATCCGCTTTTGCAGGTTCTGAATGCAACAATCTGGCTAAGTTCATGATCGCTTTGGATGTTGGTGAAATGAACGGGATCGCCCTCGTCTAGGGCTTTTTTGAGGATGCCATCTTCAGCGTCAAAAGCCACGCGCATATCTGCGGTTGTAAATCGCCGCGCAGAACCGACCTGCAATTTCCCTTCCTTGAACAACATAACCGCGCCTACAAGCGGATCGCTCAACGCCTGGGTAGGGTCAGGGTTCAACGCGGATGCGCTGACCTTCAATGCAGATTCGAGCACGCTCGTATAACTTAGACTGGAAGAAAGCGCCAGAGTTAATTCATAAATGGCGCGCATACGCTCGGTCTGTACCGCTGCATGGGAAAACGCCTTATTTTCTTCCACACCCTTTAACTGCTCACGATTCACTCTCATTTTTCCGCTCATGCTATAACTGAGGAAACCAAAGATCAAACTCAATATAACCTGCGAAACGGAAACAATACCTGCAAGGGTTAAATTTCCTTCCACTTGCAGCCCGGTGTACATGACCAGCATGGCGAATAAAATAGAGATAATCAACGCGCCTAATATTTCAAAGTAGATTGCGCCAGTTAAAACAGGCAACAAGCCTGCCCAAAATGCAGGCCCTCGCAAACTGCCCTGCGCCAAATAGAAAGCGCCAACCAGAAACAGGTCGGCGCCAACGCTAATTACGCGATGAAATGTCACGCGCATATTTAAACCGGCCAGTGCGGTCATTGTAAGATTCCATGCGATTAACAATATTAGCGGCAAAGAAGTGAATAGCGCGAGTTTTCCGCCTAACCCAAGTGATACCGTAAAGCTAACCAGCATCACCCAGCGCAGGGAAATCGCAAACCAGTCTGCCATGTAGGGTGAATCGTATTTGCGCATCATAAGAGTTTTTGAAAAATTTTAGAAGTATTACACATCATATCCCATACGGGATAAATATACGCCAAGCCTTTGGTTTAGGACCGTTTTTTGTTCCTTATTATACGCCTCACGGAAGCGTCCAATCTTGCCTTTATAAAAATGCAAACCCGGCTGCCCTTCCACTACATTAGGGCGATATTGTGTGATCACTGCCTGAACCTCGGCTTTGTCCGGTCGCAGTTTAAGGTACTTCACCAACTTTGCCGATTCATCCTCGTAATTTATGAGCAGGTCTTCATAACGTGTAACCAGTACATTTTTTTCAGTGATCCAGCGTTCCCAGATGTAGACGTATTCCATCATAAAATCCACGCTTTTTTCAAAGTCTGATAAATGCGAGAAGGCATTCGGGCGGCCCTTTGTAAGCGCGCGCTGACCAAAATCGTAGGCGGAGAGCATCGCGTCACGCGGGTCGCGATAAATATACGTGATGCGAAGAAGACCGAGCGCGGAGAGTAATCGCGAGGTGGAAGTCGGTCCCGCGTGGGCTTTGATCACAAAGGTGTTGCCCAACAGGGCGGGCAATGCCACCATCCCAAGTCGGCGCGCAGAAAGTACGCCGATGTTGCAATTGACCTCGGTCAGAATTTTTTGCAAACGATAGCGCTCACGGACATCTCGCGCATCGGCGCAGCCGGTGGTTTTCATCAAGTCATGAATAAGATTATAATGCCAGCCCGAACCCGCGCGCGGCATGCCAACAGAGAGAACGATCATTTATTTTCCTTTATTTTGGAGTGCAATGTCTCGTGACATTGCAGAAGACTTTGCAGACAGCCCCACCAACACGCCAGAGATCAGCCAGATATTTGGCGTAGCAAATGAATCCTGAGTGAAATTATAAAATGTGATTGCAAACCACGCAAATACTCCCGCAGTTGCCGCGAAGCGCGCCCATGTCTCGTTGTAACGCAACAGACTTAGTATATCCCCAAGAACATAAAATTGAAATGCAAAGAACAACACAAAACCGATCAATCCCGTTTCGGCGAGCAAGCGCACATACAGATTTTTCGGGTTTGGATATAAACGATTCTCGGGGCTGAGTTGCTTTGCGATTTCGGGCACGGTGGTCAACGTCCAATCGGGAAGGTTTTGGTAGATGTAAAACCCGCTCGCGCCGAAACCAACACCCGTCCACGGATATTGTTCAAACGCGGCATACGCGCCGCTCGAGTATGCGCCGCGCGCGCCCGCTTTGATATCCACCAGATATTCGCTAAAACTTTGCGCGTCAATTTGCCACAAGCGGCTGATGTATTGTTTGCGCGAAAGGAAAGCAAATGCGCCCGCGAGGATGACAACCAGCGCGAGGATCATGCCAACGCGCAGAGCCGCATCCACTGCGCGCACGCGAAAACCGCCGATGAACCAACTCCACATGGCACGGATCACATCGCGCCCGAGAAATAAAAATGTTAAGCCAGCAGCCGCAACACTCGCCAATAATCCGCCGCGCGAATAGGTTGCGAGTAACACGGGCAGGGAAATAATCAGCAGCGCAGGCTCAAGCCACTTGAAGCGCGTGACGCGGTAATTGGTTAATATCGAAGCGAACAGCCAGGGAAAAAATAGCGTGGCAAATTGTCCGGCCAGCCATGCAGGTTCATACGCCAGCCCGGAGATGCGATTCGAGCGCACGAGTTCACGCATCGAAAATGCGAGTTGCCAATGCGTGACCATTTCTTTTTTGAGCAAGCCCGTATAAAACGTGACCGCCTGCAAGCCGCTCCACGCGAGGTCGAGACACAAGCCCGCAAGAATCCATTGGACTGTGAAACGCAGGTCATCTTCATCCTTATTCATCCACATCGCGGAGATGAAGAAACTCAACCCAATGAATAACGTCGCCAGCGCGCGGATTGCCCTCCCCGAATAAACCTGTCCGCGCAAAGGGAGCGGGTCAAGGATGCCCCCGAAACTGGTCGCTGCGATCACGAATAGAGTCAACGCCCCAAGCGGAATCAATGCGCCTGACCAATTCAATTTTGTTTTGCCGCGCGCCCATTGAATTAACAATAATGGAATCAACAGCGCCATTGGGTATAAAGATAATGGACGAACGAAAGTGCTGTCACCTAAAAACGGAAACCAGCGAAAACTGGTCACCGGCAAGGTCAACAACACCGCAGCCCAAAGCGTGCGGGAAAACTTTCGTGGCGAAAAGAATTGCAATAAATTCATTTTATTGGGACGCTGATGAACGCTGAAAACGCAGATTTAAGATTTGTTTTTAGCAACGAGCCATTCTTTTCGGACATTATCGAATGATCGTCGTTTTGTTTCGGGTTTTGGTCCGAAATTTAAGAGCAGACCTACTTCGAATGGCGTTGCTTTCAAGTAGTTGAGCAATTGAGCCTCGTGTTCTACCACAAGAGTTTTTACCGCTTTTAATTCAAGGATAACAAGATCGTTTACTACAATATCGGTATAATACACTTCGATTGGCATCTGTGTGGCGGGGATTAATCCGCGCTTTTTCAATTCAATATCCATTGCCTTTTCGTAAACTTCTTCCAGAAAACCGTATCCAAGAGTAGAGTATACGGCATAAAACGCGCCGATGATCTGTTCCGTTAGCTCGGAATGCTTATACAGGGATGCGTGATACAAAGGTTTTTCATTCATATTTCCTCCAATCAAAAAATCAGCGTCATCAGCGTTTTTCAGCGTCCCATTTTGGGTTTGATAAACAGAAAAATAAATACGGCAAGGGTTAAAAATCCCATTGAACCTGCGAGGATATATCCGCTTAAAGGAATGCTGCGTTTTTTTGGCAAGCCTTCGGATTGAGTGACTTCAAGTTTCACAAATTCGTTGATATTCCCTGCGGCGATGTCGGCTTGTGTTTTTTGCACAAAAGCATTTGCCCAAGCAGAGGCTAATCCTTCGGCAGTTTTCGCGTCGCGGTCATCCGCATAGAAATGCCAGCCCGCTTCGGCAGGTTGGCTGAGCTGCAATACACGTCCGCGCAGGTCATCGTTTGTGATCGCAAACAGTGACGATAATTCACTCATGATCTCATCCGACCACGCGATCTCTTCCAGTTTGCGCGACTCGCGTTCGAGATAATAAAACTGCTGGCGGTCTGTATCTTTGGGCCAGGCTTGTTCCAGATTGAAATCCACGTTGACAGTGGCAGTCGCACGATACGGCGGCGGAACAATAAAATAAACAGCCGCGCCGATCAACGCACCGAGGAGCGCGCCTAACACCCAAAATCGCCATGCTTTAAGCAGGCGGATGAGGTCGTCGAGAGAGGGGGAGGAAAGAACAAAAGATGAAAGATGAAGGCTGAAGGATGAAGGATTGTGCATGTATCTGTTTACCTGTTTACCTGTTTACTTGTTTTCGCAATACGCCATTTCCACAGTGGACCAACAATTTTCCTCACGTAATATTTTGCCACAATTATTGAGAAGAAACTACCGCCATCGCGATAATGCACGCGCAGCATTTCGGGCCAGCAGCGATCATCGGCAGTGGAGGACTTTCCCAAATCATGAATGCGGAAGTTTGCCCAAGTTTGCCCGCTGATATATTTGAACGGCGCTTTGGCGGCGATGCGCGTCCACAAGTCATAGTCCATGGCGAAATAGAAGGATGGGTCGAGCGGACCGAGTTCACGCCAATATTTGGCGCGGAAGAACATCGTCTGCTGCGGGATGTGAACATAGCCTTCGCGCAAGCGGCGATGATCAGTTTGCGCGGCGGAAAATTGGCCGATAACTTTCCCATTTTCGTTGATGTAATTGCAATCGCTGTATACCACCGCGACTTCAGGATTCTCTGTCAGGTATTTTACAGCCGCCGAAATTGCGCCGGGATTATAGGTGTCATCCGAATTAAGCCACGCAAGGATTTCACCTTTTGCGCGATTAAATCCCTTGTTGATCGCATCGGTTTGACCTTTGTCTTTTTCGCTCACCCACCAGGCAATGGAATGCTTTCGACTGTCCAACAGCAAGCTGTTTGACTCCAGAGTTTTGATCACATCCACGCTGGCGTCGGTCGAGCCGCCATCCACGATGATGTATTCAAGGTTCGGATAATCCTGTCCCAGCACGGATTGGATGGTGGCTTCAAGAAAGCGGGCTTGATTGAAGGAAGGAGTGATGACAGAAACTAAAGGAAAGGAATTAGGCATTGGGAATTAGAGAATAGAGATTGATTACCATTCATGATCGGAGTAAAAGAAGTGAGATACGTCTTCAGTGAGTTTGCGGATGCGCGAAATTTCTTCGGGAGCAAGGCGCTTCTTCCAGTTGTCCATATTGGCACGGCTGTCTAATTTCACCGAGTGGACTTTTTTTTGCGAGAGTTCGGCGGGGTTTTCCGAACTGCTGGCGTTGATGATAACATCGCGGACTTTTTCGTCAAAGGTCAAGCCGAGAGACTCATATAACGATTTGTATCCTGCAACGGGATCGAGGGAGAGGTCTTCGTGGCGGACAATTTTGAAGTCGGGGAAAATATTGGAGGTCGAATGAACTGCGCGATAAATTATCCGCCAGAGCAAAGCAGATTGGCCGATGATGTCATCCGCGGGCATGGATTCCATCTCGGTGCGGTCATGTTCAAGGTGGTCGCGCATCAGCATGGGTTGATTCAACAAATCACGAAAATCAAAAGACCAGTTGAGGCGTTTGAGACTGCTGGCAAACGCGGCGGGATGCCGCACCGTGATGACTACCTGACAATTCAATTTTTGCGCGAACCACGGCGCGGAAAAAACCGCGAAGGGGTCTTTCAACAGCGCGCGCTGGTTTCGTAATTTTCCGTTCACAAATATTGAAGCATCGCGCCCCATGCGCAGGAAATCCTTGCGCGAGCGGATGGATTTTATTTCATCGAACAGATGATATTTGAAATTAAATAATTCTTCAAACGCGGAGAGATATTGCGCTTCGTTTTCAGACGTGATGTATTGATACCAATGCGCAACGTCCGCGCGATAGACGCCGCGACGATGCAAAACATTCAACGGCTCGCTGATATACGCGGTCTGCGAATTGGACGCCAACATGCGCCCCACCCATGTGGTTCCGCTGCGATGCGCGCCGGTGACAAGGATTGGGATTTGCTTCATTATTTATCAGGAAAGGCGCTGATGGATTTTACGCCGTAATATTTTGCGGCGCATTTATTAACCCAATGCGTGGGGAATGTATCCAATTCCTTTGTGCTGTAAACGCCGTCGTATTGAATGACAATCAATTTGGTTTGACCTTGCGCTTTCTCGTCACGGATCAGCGCGTCGCGTGTGTCCCAATCTTTGGCGCGGGCGCGGTAAGCGGGGAGTTCATGGTAGGCAGTCACAACAGAGCGGAGCGGATAAATAACCGCGGTTGCAAAAAACATCCCCAACATCATCCACTGCAAAACGGGATGCGTTAATTTCTGCGAGAACAACATGCCGAGCAGCGCGCCGTCAAACATCAAGCCGAGTGTCATGATTAAACGCGCATAAAAGCGGACACGCTCAACGGGATAGCCCTGTCCCAATACGCTGGGAGAAAAACTGGCGACGATCAGTAAATACATGATCAGCAAAACCGCGAACATGATGAGCCATAAATTTCGCTTTTGCGTTTTGGATAATTCAACTTTTGCATACATGCCCATCAATAACGCAGGGGCAAGGATCGAAATGAATGTCGGCAGGGGCAATTCGTTTATGGTCTTTTGGATAAAGATAAGGCCATAAAGAAATGAATCATGGATCAACAACATCAAGCCGGGCGGGTCATTTCCCAAGCGGCGCGAGTTGGCGGGCGAGACGGACATCACCACCAATGAGAGTAGCGCTGCGGCAAGAGTCCACCCCAAGAGTTTAAGGATGCGTCCGCGCGTGGGAGTTTGTCCCCAAAACCAAACGGCGGCAATTACCAGAATCAAAATTGTGACCTGAACTGCATCGGCTGGCTCGGAGAAGCCGCCGACAAGAAATGCGGAAATAAAAGCGACCAGATAAGGTAACAGGGGAAGTTTTTGCAGCGCCGCCTTCTGCGTTTGATTGAGCAAATAGGCAATCAACAGCGTGCCATAAACCACAGGCGCAAAATGCGTGGACATGGAGGAGCGCCAATAGACGATCTGATAAAGATTGGGGGCTTGTATCAGCGTGAAGAAGGCGAGGGATAATCCTAAAAAGGATGTCATTGCAAAAGACCAATCGGCTTTCAATATTTTTTTGACTTCGGTCATTACCCAGATCAGACCCACAACCCAAAGCAGGATGTGAAACACGGGCAGATAGGGGATGGTTTTTATGCCGCCGAGAAATTCAGAAACACCAACCAGCCAGATATTGGAATAACGATTACCGCCAAAGCCGCTGACATATCGATTCAAAAGTCCGTCAATGACATTGGATGAGAACATGTCGGCATTGCAGTAATCATCCGCCATGTAGCGCGTGAACCAGCCTTGATAGGAATATACGAGCATCAACAGGAAAAAAATTCCGCTGCCGAGTGCGAGTGTTGTTTGTAATAGTTTATTTGTTTTCAGGAAGTCACGAAGGGGCATTGATAAACTCCGGGGGAAGTTACGGGTTACGGGTTACGGGTTACAGGTTACGGGCGCAGGTTGAAGATGATGTAGCCGTTGCCGGAAAAGGCGATGGGATATTGCGAGTACAGACGATCTTTGAGTAAAGGCTGTTTATCCAATTCGGCAAAATCGGTGACGATGAAATAATCTTTTTTGATGATGGATTCAGTGAAGTCTTTATCAAACTCAAATTGCGCGCCGCGATACTCGTGGTAGTTATAGTCACCGGTGTAGGGCCATGCGACGGTGAAATGCCAGCCCCAATATGCGAGACGCATCCCGTAATCTTGCACCAGCCCGATGAGGCGCGCGTCTTTGCCGACGACCTTGTCGATCTCCATCCACTTGGCGGGCTCGGCGCGATAATCGTCCGCTTTCATGGCGGCGCGCGTATTCCAGATGACGAGGAACAATCCGAGGATGACGATCAAAACGGGGAGGGCTTTGGCGCGCGCGTAAAAATCGGTTTGAGATAAAGATACGGAAAGGTGATCAAATAGGGGGGCGAGCGAAAGCGCGAGGATCGGTATCAGCACAAGGCTGTAATAATCGTGGGTGGAAATATGGTAATTGAAATAAAGTCCGAAGACGAAGTATCCGATCCATAATCCCATTAAAAAGCGAAAGGCTGAACGCTCGCGGATGAAATAAAAACTGAGCAGCGCAAACATGATCGGGATTCCACCCGCGACGAGATTGAGCACGCCGAGCCAGCCGATGTAATATGCGGGACTGAGAAACAGCGCGGGAAAAAATCTCCCGCCGAATTGTTGACGTAAAAATCCCGCGATCCAAACCCCGTACACGATGTATGCCACGCCGGGGAAAATTCCTAAAATGCTCATCACATAGAGCTGCGGTCTGCGGAGCGTTTTCCAAAGTGGCTCGCGCCCGAGCAACGCGCCCAGCCCACCAGCGACGATGAAGAACGCGGCAACCAGTTTGATGAAGATGGCAAACCCGCCAAACATGCCCGCAAGGATCGCCCACTTGTATGAGGTGGGTTCTTTTGCCCAGCGAAAGACCGCCCACCAAAATATGACGACCAGCGAAACCATCAATGGGTCGGGTTGAAAACTGCGGCTGGCGATGACCCCGTAAGGCAAAAATAAAAACACAGCCGTGGATGCGAGCGCGCCGTTGAAGGAGGTCAACTCGCGTGCGAGTAAAAAGAGAAAGAACGCGGCGATGACCCAAAACGTCGAGGAATACGCGCGCGCCACCCAGGTCTGCTCGCCGGTGAAGCGATAGGTGTAGGCGACCACGCGCTCGAAGAATTCAGGCTCGACTTCGGCGGCGAAATCCCATTGGCGGGAGGCGAAGGCGCGCTTTTCGGTGGGGGCGCTGAAGAGATTTTTGTAATACATGCCGCGCGCTTTATTGAGCGAAAGCATCTGGCGCGTGGCGTGGAAATCCAGCGGCGGGTTGGTCAGGTCGAGGAGGCGCACGCCTAAGCCAAGTGTGAGGAGTAAGATCAGCGCGAGTTTTTGGTAAAAGCGGGGGGATAAGAGGATATTCATTTGAAGCGGTAATTGTAACGTAAAAAATTAAGGCTAAAATAAGCGCCTAATAATTTTATTCACTTTTGATGTTGATCTGATCGGCGGCGCAGTATCGCTTCGCGCAATTTCCCCAAACCGGATAAATTCAAAATACTCGAAACAAAAATATTCATCCGTGCCAATGCGGTAGGCGGATGAATGCAGAAGGCTTTTGTCCACGCGGCGAGAGCGGCGACGGGTTCGCTGCCATCGAGCAGGTAGCGCGCATCCACGCGATGGGCAGAGGCATGAGCGCGGCGGGTGACTTTCTTAAGCACAGGAGCAAGATTTTTATCCTGCGCTACATGATCCAAAATGCGGAACGCCTCGCGCCCGAATTCTTTTGCCTGCGCGCGATTCTTCGCTTCGGGATGATAACGCGCAGCAGCCCAGATTTGATCGATATGCAAAATTTTTCCGTGCTGCGCAAGTTGAATCCAAAGGTAATGATCGAGCAAAAAGTGGAAGTTGAGATCAAGTCCGCTTGTTTTTTGCAAAGCGGAACGGCGCATAAAAACAGCGGGCTGCCCAATAATTTGGAAGCAGAGCAAATCTTCCAAAGTCAGTTGTTTATATTTCAATGTGTTGAATGTATTTCCATGCTCATCCACTGCCAGCATGTTTCCATAAACCAAAACAACATCGGGGTTTTCCTCAAAGATTTTTACGGCGGAAGAAACCGCACCCGCAAGATAAACATCATCCGAGTTCAGCCATGCGATAATTTCGCCCGTCGCTTTTGCAAAGCCTTTATTGATCGCTTCGGCTTGCCCTTTATCTTTTTCTGAAACCCAATCGTTAATTTTATGATCAAGCGGCAAGCCGCTTGACTCCAGAATATATTTCTTTATGATCTCAACGCTGTTATCCGTTGACGCGCCGTCAATGACAATATATTCAATGCGCGAATAATCCTGACTCAGCACAGAGGTTATCGTCTGCTCGAGATATTTTGCCTGATTGTATGAAGGGGTGATGATGGAGACGAGGGTCATAGGTGGTTGTGTCGTTGCGAGGAGGATGTTTTTCCCGACGAAGCAATCCCATGTCACGAGGAGATTGCTTCGTCGCAAAGACAAATTTTATTTTTTCAAATCATATAAAACATAGCCATCACCTTTTGCGGCAATGGGATACGTATCTAATATTTTTTTCAAGGAAGGTTGTTTATTTAATTGACCAAATGACGTAATCAAAAAATAATCCTTGCCTGTAGTTAGGTCGCCGAAATTTTTCGAGTAATCCACTATGCCATTCTTCACTTGCGCGAGGTCAGTGCTGAGGGGCCAGAGCGTCACCTTGCGCCAGCCGAAAAGCATCAGCCGATAACCATAATCCTGAGTCAACCCGATTACTTTTGCATCAGCGGGAATCGCTGCGCCGATCTGTGCCCAAAATGCAGGTTCATGATGAAAATCTTCCGCAGCCAAAACGGAACGCGCCACATAAGATTGATACCCAACCACGAAGAGGATCACCAGCGCAAATGCTGCGCGCCAAACCTTCCCCTGATTGGATGCGTAATCCAAAATTGGATTGACCACCACGGATAACCCCAGCGCAATGATGGGAATAAGTTGAATATGATAGTAGCTGTGTGTGTACATCTGGAACGGCAAAGTCAAACCATAGAGAAGATAGCCGATCCATAAACTGATCAACAGCCAGCGGAAACGCGGAGGCGCGAGCACGGCTCCGCTGATGCTGAGGAAGATGACCGTCAGACCAAAAAGGCTTCCAAGAAAGCCAAGCCACTGTGCATAGAAACTCGTGCTAGTAATGAGTTTAATCAGCGCCAGAGTCCATGCAAAGAAATATTCGGTGGAGCGTCCTTGATTGAGAAGGATATAAAAAACGAGCGCGGGCAAAACCATAATGAGCGCCATCGCCCAGACTTGTTTTGATTTCCAAAAATCTTTTTTGAGCGTGAACAATACCAGCGCAATAGCGGCTGCGCCGATGAAAAAGGCAATGACAATTTTTACGAAAGTGGCGAGGGATAGAAATATTGCGGCGAGGATTGCCCATTTCCAGGCAGCCCTCATCCCCAGCCCTTCTCCCAAAGGGAGAAGGGAGAAAGACTCAGACCAGCGATAGAGGAAATAGATGCCGATCACAAAAGCGGATGTCATCAACGGGTCGGGTTGAAAGGAGCGGCTGGCTTGGACGGAAAACGGGAGGACAAGATAATACGCGAGCGCAATCAAAGCGGCGTAAGGAGAAGTCGCGCGGCGGGCTAAGTCAAATAAGGCGATGCCAGCTAATATCCAGAATAGGGTTTCCCAGATGCGCGCGGCGACAAAATTCTCGCCGCCGGTGATGAAATAGGTCAGTGCAACAATTGTTTCAATAACGGGCGGTTCATATTTGCCAACGGAACGAGCAAAGGAGGCGGCGAGTTCGCGTTGTTCAGCGGTTGCAGAGGGAAGCAGCGAATAATAAATATCACGCGCAACCAGCGAGTTGCGGAGTTGACGCGAAGGTTGGAAATCAAGCGGGGGATCGGTAATATCTAGGAGGCGCAGAAAACTACCGAGGACGAGTAAAAAAATTGCGAAGATGAACCAGAGAGGGGGATGGGAGGGTTTCATTAGGTAATTGGTAATTGAAATGTGAAGTGCAATCGTAAATCAAAAATCGTAAATTGTAAATTTAGAAGAGAGAATTGTATTCGACTTTGGGGAAGATGGTTAATTTGCCGCCAACGGTCGCATCCAGCACTTGACGACCCGCTTTTTGATAAGCATCACGCGCAAAGGCATAACCAATCTCTGAAGTATCAAGGTCGGGCAATTGCCATTTGATGCCCTTGCCAAAATAATTTGGTGCGAAGTGATTGGGATCATCGCCTTGCGAGACAATTGTTTTATTTGCATCGCCTTTGGAAGTGAAGTTGTGATCGACGCCGATGAGGATGGATTGTTCGATGCCCATGTGAAAGGCAAGTTGCAGCGCAAGGTTGGTGACGGTTGCACCTTCCCAAACACGTGCACGGACATCGGCGGTGAAACGCGGGCCGGTGTAGGTGGTGTAGATAAAAGTCGGTAAATTAGTAATTGGTAATTGGGGATTGAAGTGACGGTGTGAACGCCACGCGATAAATTTGGGAATCGTCAGCGTGTTGATATCATCTACAAATTGTTCGACGACGAGGTCGTTGGTGATGCAGAGATATGTGGTGGAAAATCCGAATTCGGGGAAGGCAAGGTAAATGCGATTCATGCCGAAGGTGATTTCATTTTTTAATTTGCTGATGTCGGTTTGTTTTAAAGAAGGTCCATTGCCAATGATGAAAGCGCGTTTGCCTTTGTGGATATTTTTTAATTCAGCGAGGCGTTTGATGCTTTCTCTGCGCCAGGGATGAAAGTAAGCATCAGGAAGTTCAGGGATGCGCCTGACTGAATCGTATGCGTCGCGTGTAAATTGCCAGAGGGGTTGGGGAATGATGGATTTAAAAGTTTGTTTCATATTGAAGAAATCCAAAGTCAGGAGATCCTTCGGCAGGCTCAGGACAACGCTTTGGAGTCTGGGCTAAATTCACTGCGATTGATCAATAAAATGAAAAGGATGATTCCGCTGAAAATAGCAAAGATCACATCCACAATGCCGATTTGATCGAAGATGATGGAAACGACATTTGCCGCAAGCAGGAACACCGCCAGCCAGTAAATGCGCGGACTCTTTCTAATCCAAAACGCGCAGACTAGCATCAGCGCGGCTTCTGCAAACATCAGGAAGGCATATGCTGCATAGGCGATTGCCAGACTTGGGTTGGCGCTGATCCGCATGAACGAGCCGATGGCAAGGACATCCAATGCAGCGGCAAGGATGATAAATAAATATTTCGTAAATTTGGGGTTGAAAATTATCTTTTGCATTTTTATTACTCGGTGCTTAATCGGATATCAAATTGAAAAACATGGAAACAGAAACAATGGTGGTACTGACTACTTTACGAGCATATTCATCCCTGCTCAGCGCGATAGGCGGCAATTTCAGCAGCAATCTCCTCTTCAGTGATCGTCTGCGCTTGCGGCAATGCCTGAGTTTCTTTGAACAATGCCTTCCATTCATTTACACGCGCAAGAATTGCTTCTTCGCTTTCAGGTTCATTTTCCACTAAAACAATGACCTCAGCTTGCGTGCCGGGTTTGAATATCGGTTCTAAAATTTCAATCCGTCCATCAGAGCGGACGATTACTTTTTGACGATATGCAGTGATCATATTTTGCTCCTTTACAAACAATGACCCTTATACAAAAAAGTATAACATCACTCCGTACTTAATCGCGCCGTCGCGCCGCCATCCACGACGAGCGCCTGACCGGTCATGAACGAAGATTGTTCATCATCGGCGAGGAAATAAATCGCGTGGGCTATTTCAACGGGTTGACCGACGCGCCCGTTGACCGTCTTGCGCGCGAGGTTATCGAGGCGTTCCTGCATATCGCCGTGGCCGACATGTCCGCGGTCGAGTCCGGCGCGCAGCATGGGCGTATCCACTGCGCCGGGGAGAATCGCATTGGCGCGGATATTATCCGGCGCGAATTCAATCGCCATGGCGCGCGTCAGCGCCAGCATGCCGCCTTTCGATGCGGCATACGCGGCAATATTCGCGGAGGTTTGAATCGCGTGAACAGAAGAGATATTCACCACTGCGCCGCCACCCGCCGCCTTGAGCAACGGATACGCAAGTTTGACTCCCAAAAATACCGAGCGTAAATTTGAATGCATGACCGCGTCCCATTCTTCAACGGTGGTTTCGATCAACGGTTTGGCAACCTGCATGGCGGCGTTGTTGACCAGGGCTTCAAGCGAATTAGTGAACGCGTGCGCCTGCTCGAAAATGGATTGCATGTCTTCGGGACGTGAAATATCCGAGCGGATGAAAAGTCCGCTCGCGGGGAATTCACTGCCATAATCGGATCTATCCACGCCGATGACGCGCCAGCCTTTTTCGGTGAAGAGATTTACTGTCGCGCGGCCAATTCCGCCTGCCGCGCCGGTGATGAGAATTGTTTTTGTCATAGGTTATCTTTTATATATGGAATAGACGTTATCGGAAATTAGCCAGCAAAGATTAACTCTTCTACTTCAAGCCGTTTTCAATCCCGAAGGGATGGCAAGATTATAGAAAACGGCGCAAATTCGCATCAA
>VFKN01000110.1 GCA_009885525.1 Anaerolineaceae bacterium
GGAAAATCATCGATGCGTTCAGTTGTAATTGTGGCTTCTGCGGTCATCCACCAAGCTTATCAGGAAATTCAGGATTTCAAAAAAAATTCAGCGAATGGACAGTTACAATTCAATCAATTGGAATGCACTTGAAAAAGATACTGTTGAAAAACGCAAATATCCAAACTATGAGCCTGTCGCGGATAATGAATATGTCGTGGAGGTTGAAACGCGATACAGGTTGTTTCACAAAGTAGAATCCACCCTGCGAATTTGTACGCAAATGCCCAAGTCAGAGTAAAAATAAAAATGCGATCTCAAATCATCGAACGTCTCCAGCAAATTGAAATAGACGAAAACGTCGTCATCCTTTATGCGTGTGAATCGGGCAGCAGGTCCTGGGGATTTCCGTCCGCGGACAGCGATTATGATTGCCGCTTTATTTACATCCATCCCACGGAGTGGTATCTCACCATTCAGAATAAACGCGATGTGATCGAAACTCCATTGGTGGATAATTTCGACATCAGCGGTTGGGATATTTGCAAAGCGTTGGGGCTTTTCCGCAAATCAAATCCGCCTTTGTTGGAGTGGCTTGGCTCGCCGATCGTATATTGGGAGAAGAGTGATTTTGCAGAGCAACTGCGCAGATTTTCGAAGCAGTATTATTCTCCCGCCGCTTGTATTTATCATTACCTGCACATGGCGCAAGGGAACGCCAGAGACTACTTGAGAGGGGAGCAAGTCAGACTCAAGAAATATTTCTATGTTTTGCGTCCCATCCTCGCGGTTAATTGGATCGAACACGGATACGGAGTCGCACCTACCGCTTTTGCAAATTTGGTCGAGCGCGTGGTGGATGATCCCAACTTGAAAAGCGAAATAGAGCGCCTGATCGCGTTAAAGCAAACTGGCAGCGAAGCAGATTATGGCGCGCATATTTCTGCTTTCGACGATTTTGTTGAGTCGGAATTGAACCGGCTTAACTCTCAAAAACAAAATTATCAAAACAACCCCGCGCCGATGGAATTGTTGGATGAATTATTCCGAAATATTTTGCAGGATGTTTATAAATAGAAAAAATACTGTCACATGCTTCCGTTTCTATCAAAAATGTTAATTGACGCATTATCCGCTTGCATGTATAATTTTCAGACTAGCCTACCGAATGGCTAAAGAGGATATTTATGGCACTGCGTGGAAATTTACGTGATTTTACAGTTACCCAACTTCTAAATCTCATTAACCTTGCCAGCAAAACCGGAACACTGGTTTTGGATGGTCCTTCTGAGCAGGCATATGTTGCGTTCCGGGATGGAAAGCTTGCATACGCCCGTGTGGGTAAGGAAGACGGAAGCCTCGCATTGGTTTTGCATAAAGCCAATAAGATCAACGCCAACCAATATCGAGCCATTGCAGACCGCGCTGGTCAAATGACTGATAAGGAACTTGGCTTGCTGCTTATTAATGCAGGCTATGTCTCACAGGAAGATATCCTTGTAAATTTGCAGGGCTATTTCACCGAACTGGTGCGCAAGTTGTTTACCTGGGTGGAAGGTATCTTCCGCTTTGAGAACGACATGATGCCGCCCGATGACCGCATCAACGTGCGGCTTGATCTTGAGAATATTATTATCGAAGGGTCACGTCAATTGCGCGAGCTCGAGCAACTACAGGATGAAATTCCCAGCCTGGATATGGCGCTTAAGTTTACCGAACGCCCGTTGACGAATGTCAACTTGAGCGTGGACGAATGGAAAGTGGTCAAATTCGTTGACCCGAAGAACACTATACGCCAGATCGCGAAAACCAACACCCTGAGCGATATTGAAGTCCGCCGCATTGTGTATGGTTTGTTACAAGCGGGTTTGGTCGAACTGGCGCGCCCGACGGGTGTGGTTACTCCACCCAATCCGAAACAATTCCCGACACAAAACAAAGAAGAACAGAAGACGTTGATCAATAAGTTAATTGGCCGTATTCGCACAATGTAATCATTGGATTTATAAGGATAGGAATTATGCAAACTGTCAAAATGGTAATAACGGGTCCGTTCAGTGCTGGCAAGACGCAGTTTATTCAATCGGTCAGCGAAATTGATGTGGTCGCCACGGAACGCAAGATATCTACTGATGAAGAACGCTCTGTAAAATCCGCAACAACAGTCGCAATGGATTTTGGCCGCATCACGGTTGATGGCGACCTGGTGCTGTATCTCTTCGGCACGCCTGGTCAGAAGCGTTTTGATTTCATGTGGGAGATTCTCTCCGAAGGTATGCTCGGTTTTATCGTGATGGTGGATAGCACCCGCCCCGAGACCTTCCGCGAAGCGCGCTCCATCCTCGAGACCTTCCGCGCGTATGCGCCCACTCCCTTTGTGGTTGCCGCGAACAAGCAGGATATGGAAGAAGCCTGGGATATGGAAGATATCCGTCATGCATTGCGGCTTGATACCAATACCAAACTTTTACCGTGTGTCGCGACGAGTCGTGATACAGTTAAGACTGTACTACTTGAGCTGTTGTACAGCATCCTTATGGAAATGGAATCCGGTAAGTAAGGAACGGATTATTCGTGTACCGTGTCTTCTATCACTACTGATCAAGGAATAGTTCATTACGAAGTATACGGGCGCGGGCGCCCGGTAATTCTTTTGCATGGATGGCTTGGCTCGTGGGGGTTATGGCAGGAGACAATGGCATATCTCGGCGCGTTTTATCGCACCTATGCGATGGATTTTTGGGGCTTTGGCGAATCCGGTAAAAAACGCGAGACCTATGCCGTTTCAGATTTTGTCAGTTTAGTCGATCAGTTTATGGAGCAACTCGGTATCGTGCATGCGCCTTTGGTCGGGCATAGCATGGGCGGTACCGTCAGCCTCTCTGTGGCTATCAAATATCCCGAACGTGTAAGCAAAGTGGTGGTGGTCGGCTCTCCTATTGTGGGGTCATCCCTCGCACCGCTGCTTAAACTCTCGGGATATCGTCCCATTGCCTTCATGCTTTTCAATATGATGGGTGTGTTCCGGGCGGGGATGAAAATCTACTCCCCCTATATTTGCAGCGATCCGCGTTTTCCCGCCATGATGGATCGCGACCTTTCGCGCACCACAGTAGAATCTTTCCTGCGCTCGATCGCGTCGCTGCGCCGAACAGACCTGACCCCTTTGCTTTCGCAGGTCAAAGTCCCTGCGATGGGCATCTACGGCGATAAAGATGTGATTGTACATCCCAAACAATGGCAGCCCATGCTGCGCGGTATTCCTCATGCAGTGATTGAGCGTTTCCCCAAATCGGGTCACTTTTTAATGTTGGAAGAACCAACCGCCTTCACACAAAAATTAAAAACATTTTTAGACACACAACCACCGCCCGCCTCCTAATATTTAATTCGGTGGAGAAAATCCGCGTATGTTTTATGGGGGTGTTACAGTTTTATAGGCTGTAACGTTAATCCCATAGTTTGATTTATAATATCAATATGCTAAAAGTTATTCTTCACGCAGACAACCCGATCATGCCCTTTTGTGAACCAGCGCGTGATATGCGGATTCAAAACAATCCGCTCTGGTTACATCAGCGGAATGTGCTCGCGCCTTACACAACCCGTGAAATGGAATTAAAAAAAGACGAACGCTTGCAGCCTGTGCGTGAAGAAACGGTCATCTATCGGGATAACCTTTTTTTTGATAAATATTATATCGACGCATTCATGGCAAAAGCCATGAAATATAAACGCCCTGTGCGTGCCGCTTTTCGTGCAGATGACCCCGCTTTTAAAGAACACGCCCTTCCGCTTTCAACATCCTTTACTCCGGCAGGTAGTTTGTATCTTGCCGACCTTTGGTATTATCCCAATGGACCTGTCGCCGGTGTTGAGCCGCTTGTGATCGACATGGAAGCGCGTGAGATCGGTTACTACCATGTGCCAACCTACATGGGCGACCGCAGCGGCGACCTTGTTTTTCAAGTGCCGCTGCGCGCGATGCTTGCCATTGATTCATGGGTGCATGTCTTCATTGCCGACATGGTCTTTAGTCAATTCGCGCATGGCGCTCGTTTTGAAAAAATGGGTGAAGACCTCGCCTTCAAATTAAAGATCATTGGCAAGGCAATTTATGAAGGCAGGCAGGTGCTTGAATGTTCAGAACTCGTCAAGGTTGGAAAGAACTGTGTCATAGACCCAAGTGTCATTATTAAAGGCCCGACCACCATTGGAGATAATGTCACTATTAACGCGGGGGCGGTAATCGATAACTGTCTTATCGGCAACAATGTCAATATTTCACAGGATGTCCAGCTCATGCTCTCGGTCGTGGGTGACGGCGCGTTCCTCCCCTTCCGTGCCGCGCTGTTTATGACCACCATTATGGATAACAGCATGGTGGCGCAAAACACCTGCTTGCAAATGTGTGTGGTCGGCAGGAATACTTTTATTGGGGCTGGTTCAACCTTTACAGATTACAATCTTATCCCGGCACCTCTCCGTGCGCGGGATGGTAATGGCACACTAGGGCTTTCTAACCGCCCTGTGATGGGCGGCTGCGTGGGGCATAATTGCCGTATTGGCGCTGGTATGATCATTTACCCTGCGCGCACCATCGAATCGGATGTTGTGCTGGCTGCCTCCAACAAGCGGCGGGTTATTGACCGTGATATTACTTTTGAAGACAGCGACCATCATGGCCTTAAGCTTTCTCATTTGCATCAAACTCCGTATCACTTAAAATCAAAAGAAGAGGCAGAGTCGTGGTAAAAAATGGATAGTTTCGCCTTCATCATTCACCCCGTTGACCCCAAGCGAGATGTCAGCCGTAAGTTCCCATTTTTAGGACGTGTCCTAAACGAACAACAAATAGATTTTTTTTCAACGTTCTTTCCCCCGGTATATATTTCCGAGATCGAGGGCATTACATCACAAGCCACAGGCAAGACCATCAAAGGCTGGTTCATTGCCTGTCCTTATACTCCGCGCCGCATGATGCAGTTGCCTGAGCGCACAGTTTATCGTAAAATTGTACAAACAGGGCGCATGGCAGAAAAACTCGGCGCAAATATTCTTGGGTTGGGCGCATTTACATCCGTGATCGGCGATGCCGGCGTGACGATTGCAAACCAATTGAACGTCCCCGTTACAACCGGCGATTCATATACGGTGGCAATGGCTGTACAAGCCATACGCGAGGCCGCGCAGGTGATGGGAATAAATATGAAAGAGGCGACAGTTGCAGTCGTTGGCGCGACGGGAACAATTGGACGCGTCTGCGCCGAGCTCTTATCTGGTGAAGCAGCGCGGATATTGCTTGTGGCTCGAGATGAGAAAAAACTCGAGGTTTTGCGTGAAAAACTCGCGTCGAAACAGGGAAGCGGCGAGATCGTCATCAGCACGAAGATGGATGTACTAAAAGATGCGCAGCTGATCCTAACCGTTACAAGCGCGATCCATGATGTTATCCGCCCGGAATATTTACAGCCGGGAAGTGTTGTTTGCGATGTAGCGCGTCCTCGTGATGTTTCTGCAATGGTGGCAAAAGCGAGAGATGATATATTAGTGATTGACGGCGGCATGGTGGACGTGCCGGGTAATGTGAATTTTCATTTCAATTTTGGTTTTCCTGAAGGCAAGGCCTATGCCTGCATGGCTGAAACGATCGCTTTGGCTTTGGAAGGACGTTTTGAAGATTACACCGTCGGCAAGGATATAACAATGGAACGTGTTCAGGAAATTACCGTGATCGCAGAGCGACACGGTTTTAAGATGAGCGGTTTCCGCTCTTTTGAAAGAGAAGTAACCGAAAAACAGATCGAAGCCGTTTTACATAATGCCCGCAAAAGTAAACAACGTGCTTACGCAGTACCGCATAGTAAATAAAATTAGAATTATGTTTCTACCCGCAAATTCTTTCAAAAAGTAAAATTGTTGATGAAGCAAGCGGTAGAGGAGGCTCCTAATGAGTAATGCTCGCCTTTTGGTTGTAGAAGATGATGTCGATATTGCCAACATGCTCAAGATCTACTTCACGGGTCTGCAGTTTGACGTGGATGTAGCCAATCGTGGACGGGATGCTTTGGAAAAGACAAAGCATGTCATCCCGCACTTGATCGTGCTGGATATTATGCTGCCCGATATTGATGGCTATGAAGTCTGCCGCAATTTGCGTACCAGCACGCGCACCAGTCACATCCCGGTGATTTTCCTCACCCAAAAAGATGAACGCAGCGACAAGCTGCAGGGACTCGAATTAGGCGCGGATGATTACATCACCAAGCCTTTTGATATTGAGGAATTAAAACTACGCGTACAAGGCGCTATTCGCCGCTCGGAACGTGAAAGCCTGACAGACCCACGCTCAGGTCTGCCCGCCGGCCGCCTGATCGAAGAGCAGCTGCGCCGCATTATCCGCGAGCAGGAATGGGCTTTGCTGGACATCCGCATCAACAACTTTGAAGGGTTCAAGGATGTCTACGGCTTTGTGGCAGGTGACGATGTAGTGCGCTTTGCGGCAATGGTCATTGGCGAGGTTGTGGATGAACTAGGCACAACGAGCGATTTCATCGGTCATGCAGGCGGCGATAACTTCATCATTATTACCACCAATGAATATGCACCTGCCATCCGCAAAAGATTGAAGGAGCGCTTCGCCGCTGAAGTACTGAGTCACTATAACTTTATAGACCGCCAGCAGGGATTCATTCAAGCCCCAACAGCCGATGGCGGCGTGGAAAAAGTTGGATTTATGACCATTGCAGCGGGTATTGTTTCTCCAAGCGTACATTCTTTTGCAGACATCCGTGAAATTACGGAACTTGCAGCTGACGCGCGAAGACAGGATGCGGCAGCTCCTCCTGCCGCATAATTTTTAAGGTAAGCATTCTCCATGTTTTCCGGGTTGGGTATCGGCCTTTCCATTGTCGGACTTGTATTCATCATACTCGTCTGGGTGATTCTGCGCATTTTGCCGCGTTCACAAACCGCGATTGCACAGGCTGTCGCCAACCCTTTGGTCATCCCCGAATCGCCTAAATCAAAAGATGCGACTATCTTGATCCAACCTGGAGGCAGGGTGGAATATATGAACGCGCTTGCGCGTTCATTTTTTGATATGCGCGATAACGAGCCTTACGATCTTGAACGTCTTGCGCGGCGCGTGCGCCCTTCGGAAGACTTTCTGGATCTATGCGCCAGCCCCGGCCAAAAGCGCGTTTCCATTGTCGGCAAGTTGGTTGAGATCATTTCATACGAAGTGCCGGGTCAATATCCAATGATGCTGATATCTCTGCGCAGCAAGGATCTCACTCCTGTTTTGGAGCAAGGCAGCGGCGCTTCGGAGGAAATCCTGCGCGTGGTAACGGATTTCAGCCAATCCATCGCAGCCAGCCTTGATCTTGAAACGACAGTTAAATCGATTTTGGATAACGTCAGCCGTCTTGTGTCTGCGGATATCCTTGAACTTAAATTGTGGAATGCCGACGAGCAGGCATTGGTCCCATATCGTTTTCTGCAATCTAATTCAATCTTAAATAATACAATGCGCCCCAACATATCTCAATTTGGCAGCCTGACAAATCAGCTGGTGACGAAGCGCGCCCCGATCTTGATTGCCGATGCGCACGCGCAGCCGGAACTTGCCGCAAATGGAGATTTGCTTGCTATTCAATCTTATTTGGGAATTCCACTTGTGGCCGGCGGTGAGTTGGTTGGCGCGCTTGAAGCGGGACAAACAGGCGGCGGCGTCCTTGGCCAGCACGACCTTGACCTGTTACTTTTAGTATCAGGTCAGGCAGCGGTTGCCATTCGCAATGCAAAACTTTACGTGGATGAACAAAAACGCGGCGCAGAGATGGCGGGCTTGGCAAACCTTAACCAAATGCTTGGCTCTGTCCGCGACATGCACGACCTGTTTACGCGGCTTGTGGATAGTGTCGCGCCGTTGTTCTCGGCGGATATTGTCGGCTTCCTTCTTTATGATGAAGAGAAGCGCACTCTCGAGGGCAAAGTCCCATTTCGTGGGTTGCCACCTCACCTGGTGGATATCTATCGCGCTTCCATTCCGATGGATAGTCCCGCTGAAAAAGTCATCACCAGTCAGCAGCCGATCCTTGTGCTTAATGCATCCACCGATGAAACGTGGCGCGCGCTTGGGCTTTCTGATATTGCACTCGCTGCAAGTTTGCGTGATAACGCGCTCATACCTTTGCTTTCCTCGGGACGCATTTTGGGATATTTACAAGTGGGCCATCATCAGAATGGCGCATCTCCTTTTGCATCTGAAGATATTCGTTTGATGAACATCGTGGCGAATCAGGCTGCGGCAATTATTGAAAATGTTTTATTGGTTCAACAGGCACGTACGCGCACTTCCCGTTCGGATGCATTACGCCGCATCGCGAGTCTTTCAGGCTCTGCGGCCACGCTTGATGAAATATTGAAATATTCCGTGCAGGACTTGGCGCATCTTTTCCTGGCGGATTCCGGCGCAATTTTCCTGATGGATGAATCGCGCGGTGAACTGCGTTTACGCCGTGAGTCCACTTTTGGCATTTCAGATAATGTCAGCGCTTCTTTCATTCAAATATTTGTAGATAATCCTAAATATCATTATACGGTTTCAGGCAGCCAGAAGCCGTTTGTGTCCGGCAGGCTTGGTACAGACCGCAAGGTCCTGCCTGTTTACCGTCCATTCGCTACCGCGCTGCGTGCTGAATCTGTGATCATTGTGCCACTGGTGACGCGCGACCGCAGCATCGGTGAATTGATGCTGGGAAGTTCCAAAGCCGATCATTTTAATAATTTCGATGTTCAAATCGCATCCACTGCAGCGGGATATCTTGCAACCGCAGTTGAATCTTCTAATTTGCTTGCTCAGACCGATGAATCCTTGCGCCGCCGCGTTGACCAACTTACCTCCATTTCACGCGTCAGCCGTGAGTTAGGGGCTTCGTTTGACCTCAAGCATCTGCTCCAGATCATTCATGATGAAGCCATGCGTTCCGTCAAAGCGACTTGTTCCTCCGTTGTTTTGTTTGATGAGAAAAGTTCCCGCACCGAACTCAAGGCGCAATTCTTTATCGGCTGTAAAACGGGCGGTGAATTAACCCCGCTTGAAGAGACCATCCTGGGCAATGGAGAGGCGCAGGTAATTGGGGATTATTCACAGGAAGGCATCTTCCCCCCGCATGACGGCGTCCGTTCTGCGATCATTGCCCCGATCATGTATCAAGGGCGCAACATTGGTTTGATCAACCTGCATAGCAATCATCCTAATTTCTTTAAGAGCGAATCAGTTGAGTTAATAAAAGCGCTGGCATTACAGGCGGGTGTTGCCTTAAGCAACGCCCAGCGTTATCAGAGTGAAAAATTAAGCGCCGAGTTTATTCGCCGCCGCGCAGATACGCTGACACGCCTGACCGAAGTGAGTTATAAACTCGATCAGGATCTGCCTCTCGAGCAAACCTTGCAGATCATTGCGCGCGGTATTCGAGAGTCGACACCTTTTCACGTTATCCTGATCAGCGTCCTGGAAGTAGATAGCGGTATGTTGCGCCGCGTGACAGCCGTTGGCATTCCACAGGAAACATTGAATGAATTGATCGCCCGTAAGCAGCCGCTTGCAAGCGTATTGCAGTTGATGAAACCTGAGTTCAAGATCAGCCGCTCCTACTTTATCCCCTCAGATAAATTCCCTGTGATCCCATCAGATGTACACATCGTCACACTGGATGTTAACGCGCCAAGTACCAAATCTTTGGATGCATGGGACTTGGATGATGCACTGCTCATTCCACTTGAAAATACAAATGGTGAGACGATCGGTATTATCAGCCTTGACAACCCTGATAATGGTTTACGCCCCGATATAGCCACGCTTGAAGCCATTGAGGTCTTTGCATCTCAAGCTTCGTTGCTGATTAATACTGCGTTACATAAAAATGACTTGAATGACCGCATTGTATCCCTCACTTCAGGTTTGCAGCGCCAGCAAAAATTACTCAACATCACGCAAAATGATCTCCCCATTCTGCTGCATAAAGACCTTGAACAAACCATTTCGCTGCATAACTTAGACCGTCGCGCCCAGCGCGTTCGCGCAGGGTTGGCAATCACCGAATCGGTCAGCCGCCAATTGGATGCCGCATCCGCTTTGTCGGCGCTTGGACGCGAAACTCTGACACAGTTGGAGATGTCTGTTGCGCTTGTTGCTGAGAACACAGCTGACGGTCCGCGTTTGCTGCATATTTTAGGCGGTTTGCCGCGTGCTACGAACGTGGAGTCCCTGTTCGGTCAGCGCAATCCGCTGCGCACTTGTCTGCAAATAGGCAAGCCCATTCTCATCTCTAATTTGGATGAAGATGAGGAATGGCGCGACGCATCTCTGCTTACATCTCTACGCGCGAAAGCAGTCATCTGCCTGCCCGTGTTAGTGGAAGGCAAAGTAGTGGCAGCCATGCTCGCAGTCAACCCTGAGCCTGTGCCTGATTTTAACGATGAAGACCGCCAGGTCTATTTACAAATCTCGCAGCAAACATCCGTCATCCTGCAAAACATCTCATTGCTTAATCAAACACGCCGCCGCCTTGAGGAAGTCAACCTGCTGTTGGATTTTAGCCGCCACCTCTCCGGTCTGGACCCGGATGAGATCATCAAATCGCTGTTGGATAGCGCCCGCCGTGTCCTCCAAAATGCGCACGCAGGCGCGGTGCTGTTGTGGACTCCTCAAGTTGATGCAATCATGCCGCGCGTCGTTTCGGGGTATGCCGATAATATCAGCATGATGAAAATTCAATATCACATCGGCGAGGCATTGCCCGGCATGGTGTTCCATAACAAAACTGCGCGCCGCGTGGATGAAGTCAACTTTGCGCGCGATTACAATTTGCCTCCTGAAAACCTCGCTTTATATCGTCAGGCAACCGGCGGGCGTTTGCCCATTTCCAGCCTGCTTGTGCCGATCATTGCGGGAGATCAAAGTTTGGGCGTATTGGTTTTGGATAATTTCAATGCCACTTCCGCATTTCACATTGATGACGAAATTCTGTTGATCTCACTCGCCCAGCAGGTTGCACTTTCATTGGATAACGTCCGCCTTGTTCAAGCCACACAGGAACGCGCCGGCCTGCTGCAATCGCTGAACAATGTTTCCGCTTCCATTACTTCCAGCCTGCGCAGCGAAGAGCTGGTCAAATCACTGCTTGACCAATTCAGTTCCATTGTTCCCTACGATACAGCTACACTCTGGCTGCGTGATAAAGATCGCCTTGCGGTTGCCTCCACGCGCGGCTTTTCCGATACCGATCAACGGCTGGGCTTATCCCTTGCGGTTTCAGACAGCGCACTCTTCAAAGAAATGGCGCAAACAGGACAGCCCATTCTTGTCCACGATGTGCGCGAAGATCACCGCTTCCCGCCGGTTGAAGTGCCGCGCCTATCGTGGCTCGGCATTCCACTCATTTCAAAAGGCGAATTGGTCGGCGTGATTGCCGTCGAAAAATTGCCTGCGCACCATTACACAATCGAGCAAATGCAAATCGGGTTGACCTTTGCGAGTCAATCCGCGGTTTCATTGGATAACGCCCGCCTGTATGAAGACAGTGTTAGCCGTGCCACCGAATTATCCCAGCGCACCCTGCGCCTTGATACCCTGAACCGTTTTGCTACTGCGTTAACCGGTTTGCTCGATGCTGACCAAATCCTGAATCTAACCGCGAACGAACTCCTGCAGGGGCTTGGCGCGCAGCGCGCTTCTGTTGTGACCTTCGAGCGTGGACGCATTTATTGGAAGATTTCCTCCCCGCGTGTACGCGTCACCCTCCCGCGCGTATTGCCTGCGACCCCCATTTTTGACCGCCTGCAAGAATCACTTGGCATTTTCAATACAGATGACGCCCGCAAAGAACCCGACCTTCAGCCTTTGAATGAAATGATTGGTGAGACCACCAAGAGCTTGCTCATTCTTCCTCTCACCAGCGGACAAAACCTTTCTGCGTTGATCTTTGTTCAGAACGCCGGCGATGCGCGTTTCGGCTCAAACGAACTTGAAATAGCGCGCACCATCACCAGCCAAGCCACCATCGCAATGGAAAATGCCCGCTTATATCAATCCACTGTGCGCACGGCTGAGCGGTTCTCGATCTTGAATGAAACCAGTTCCCAGATCAGTTCCAGCCTCGACCCTGAACAAGTTTATGTTTTCGCGCAAAAAGCTGCCGAACAACTGATGCCTGCGGAATCATTCATCATCACTTTGCTGGATGAAGAAAAGAATGAGATCAACCCCGTCTACCTGATTGACCGCGGCAAACGGTTTCTAGGTGAGCGCGTTCCGTTTGGAAGAGGCTTTAGCAGTGAAGTGATTAAGACCGGCAAGCCGCTGTTCTTGTCGACCCTTGAGCAGGCAAATTCACTCGATTCAGTTAAGGTCGGTGAAGAAGATGCTGAGACCCAATCAATTATTGCGGTTCCCATGTTCGTAGGCAACAAAGCGCTCGGTATGCTCTCTGTGCAAAGTTATCAACCCGGTGTTTACACCGAAGAAGATGTGCAAATCCTCGGTACGCTGGCAAACCAGGCGATTGTCGCCATCCAAAATGGGCGTCTATTCGCCGAAACGCAAAGCCTTGCAGCCAAGCTGGAAGCGCGCGTTGCTGAACGTACAGAGCAATTACAGCACGAACAACAAAGCACTGAAACCTTGCTGCACATCCTTACTGAAGTATCCTCAAGTCTTGATCTTGACCGCGCGCTTAACCGTACATTGTCATTGCTAAATAACGCCATCGGCGCGGAACAGGGTACGATCATGCTTCTTCACGCAGAAGACAACCTCCTGCACTATCGCGCTGGATATGGTTATCTTTCAAGTCAATCTGAGGTGAATAATCGCGGGATTACACTCCGCGTTGGCGAAGGATTGGCGGGCTGGGTTGTGCAGAATCGCGAGTCTGCGTTGATCAATGACCTGCATCAAGACCCGCGTTGGGTGCGTAACATCAGCTCCGGACATGATCACCGCAGCGCGATGGTCGTACCCATGCTGGTTGCTGAAGACGCAATCGGCGTTTTGATGGTATTCCATCGTTCCGATAATTTCTTCAGTGCGGAAATGCTCAACCTCGTTAAGGCCATTGCAAGTCAGGTGGCCGTAGCGATCAATAATGCTCATCTTTACGAATTGATTCGCGATCAAGCGGAACGCCTCGGCCTTATGCTCCGCAAGGAACAGGAAGAAGCCAGCCGCTCGCAAGCCATCCTGCAAGCCGTTGCCGACGGCGTTCTTGTCACAGGTTCGGATAATCAAATTACTTTTGTTAATTCGTCCACCGAAAAAATACTCGGACTTAAAGACGCTCATTTACTTGGCAGCACGCTCGATTCCTTTGGCGGTCTGTTTGGAAAAGCCGCCATCACATGGATGGACACCATCCGCCATTGGTCTGAAGATCCATCCTTGTACGAGTCTGGCGATTCTTATGCCGAAAAACTTGAACTCGAAAACGGACGCATCGCCCTCGTCCATCTTGCGCCGGTGATCCTGCAAAACGACTTCCTCGGCACAGTCTCCATCTTCCGCGATATTACGCACGAAGTGGAAGTGGACCGCCTAAAGTCTGAATTCGTCGCCACCGTCAGCCATGAGCTGCGCACACCCATGACGGCCATCAAAGGTTATGTAGACCTGCTCACCATGGGCGCAACCGGCGCTTTGAACGATAATCAAGTACACTTCCTTGATATAGTTCGCAACAACATAGACCGCCTTAATATTCTTGTGGATGATCTGCTGGATATTTCCCGTATTGAAGCAGGACGCATTATCCTTGAAGCGCAGCCTGTTGATATGCGCGAGATTGCTGAAGATATTCTCACCGAGGTTTTAAACCGCTCGCAAACCGAAGACAAACTCATGGCGATTTCAGTGGACGCGCCAAAAAATGTCCCACCGGTATTAGGCGACAGCACGCGCATACGCCAAATCCTCGATAACCTTGTGGATAATGCCTATAATTACACACCTACAAACGGCACCATCCAAATCATCATTCGACAGAAAGACAGCGAATTGCAAATGGATGTTAAAGATAATGGCGTTGGTATTGCTCCTGAAGATCAGGGTCTCATTTTTGAGCGCTTCTATCGCGGCGAACATCCCTTTGTGCTTGCCACCCCGGGGACTGGGCTTGGCTTGCCGATCGTCCGCGAATTGGTCGAAATGCACAAAGGCCGCATCTGGATGACAAGTACTGGTGTGCCGGGCGAGGGCTCTACTTTCTCCTTCACCCTGCCCATTGACAAATAATGGAGTTATTTAATGGCTAGAATATTAATTGCAGAAGACGAACCCGACATCCGCGACCTTGTGGCATTCACCCTGCGTTTTGCAGGGCACGATGTTACGCCCACTTCCAACGGCGAAGAGGCGTTTCAACAAGCATCCGTGGTCATGCCCGATTTGATCCTCATGGATGTGCGTATGCCCAAGATGACGGGCTATGAAGCTTGCCGCGCAATGAAGGCAGACCCGGCTCTTAAAGATATCCCGGTTGTCTTTCTTTCCGCCAAAGGACAGGATACTGAAATTCAAACAGGTATGGAAGTCGGCGCGGAGGAATATCTACTTAAACCTTTTGCCCCCGATCAACTTACCCAGCGTGTAAAAGAAATTCTGGCGAAATTTGGAAAATAGTTAATGAGCGCAATTATTATTGACGGTTCGATGGTGCATTACGAGGCATTGGGACGCGGGCGTCCCATCGTCTTCCTGCACGGCTGGGTCGGTTCATGGCGTTATTGGATCAACTCCATGCAGGTCGCATCCACATCGTTCCGCGCGTATGCGCTGGATCTCTTCGGCTTTGGAGATACAACGCGCGACCCGCTGCGTTACTCCCTCGACCGTCAGGCAGACCTGATCAACCGCTTCCTCGAAGAAATGGGTATTGGTAAAGTTGCGCTGGTAGGGCACGATCTCGGCGCGCTGGTTGCCTTCTCTTATGTCAAACAATACCCCAAAACTGTAGACCGCATGATGGCGATCAACTGCCCGCTCGAATATGATTCTGTCAACCCCCGCATGAGGACTCCGAACATGCAGGAATTGGTGGACTGGCTGTCGAGTCGGACTCCCGAAGCGACCTCTGCCCTCTCAGACGCGGCAAAAGCCGACCCCCAGGCTGTTTCTGCGTCGCTGGCCGGGTTGCAAGCAACGAATCTTCTATCCAACGTCCGCGACCTTGGCGTACCCTGTCTCTTTGTGTATGGTCCCAATGATCCCGCCGTCACCATGCCTTCACAGGAAAAATACGAAGCCTTTCCAAATCACATGCATCAGGTCAACCTTGAAGGCGCGGGACATTTCCCGATGATTGATAATCCCGCCCAATTCAACCGCCTGATGACAGACTTCCTCGCATTAGACTCAGGCGCAAGTCCACGGGAACTGCAAATGAAAGAAGAATGGAAGCGCAGAGTAAGATAACAAAGACCGTCAACACAGGCGGTCTTTTTATTTTTTGACTTGACATCCCCATCCCTGAGTCCTATACTGAAAACACAATTGAACGGGGAGCCTGCTGAGACAGGCTGAGAGGAGCGTACTTCGCTCGACCCGCACTACCTGATCTGGTTAATACCAGCGGAGGGATTTTTACGTTCACCAAAAACCACCCTCCGTTGAGGATGGTTTTTTTGTTGTCAAAACTGTGTCGATGGAGAAATTACTTATGCCCCGCGTTGTAATCTTCGTTAACGGCATTTTGCCAAATCCTGCATCCGCTAAAAAATTTCTACATCCCGATGACTTCCTGCTCGGCGCAGATGGCGGCGCGCGCCTCATCATGGAACTTGGCTTAATGCCGCATCTTGTCATCGGCGACCTTGATTCGTTAACAGATATTGATTTTGCAAAACTTAACGCAGCCAATATCAAAATGCTCAAACATCCCGTGGATAAAAACGAAACCGACCTCGAACTTGCCGTTCAACACGCGCTTGGCTTGAATCCAACTTCGATCATCATCGCTGCCGCGCTTGGCGGGCGCATGGATCAAACCCTCGCGAATATTTCCCTGCTCGCAGATGATGCGCTTTCGCAAAAAGACATCCGCCTCGATGATGGCGTGGAGGATGTTTTCTTTTGCAGGGATAACACGCAAGTCAACGGAAATATCCGCGACACGGTTTCGCTTATTCCATGGAACGGCAACGTCAGCGGAGTCATCACCACAGGTTTGAAATGGATATTAAATAACGAAATGCTTTTCTCACATAAAACTCGCGGCATTAGCAACGAAATGACCGCAACTACAGCGACCATAAAAATCCAATCCGGCTTACTCCTCATCGTTCATCGCCGTGCTGACAACTGATTACAAATAACTTTACTTTCCCAAAAACGGAGTCCTATGAAAAAACACTTTCCACTTTCCACCTTCCACTTTCTTTCTTTCTTCTTTCTTCTCTCCGCCTGCGCCCCAAAACCATCCACACCTCAAACCCTCATTGTAATGACCCATGACTCATTTGCCATCAGCAAGGATGTCGTGAAAAATTTTGAAACAGCGAACAACGCCAAGGTTTCCTTCCTGCAAAGCGGAGACGCGGGCGCGGTTTTGAATCAAGCCATTCTCACCAAAGATGCCCCGCTCGCGGATGTTCTCTTCGGCGTGGATAATACCTTCCTCTCGCGCGCATTGGACGGCGATATTTTTGACGCATACGAATCTCCCGCGCTGAAAGACATCCCCGCCGAATTTAAACTCGACTCTTCCAATCGCGCCCTGCCTGTGGATTATGGGGATGTCTGCCTGAACTACGATAAAAAATATTTCACAAATCATAATTTGCCCATTCCGCAGACTCTTGAAGATTTAGCCAAGCCCGAATACAAAGGCTTGCTCGTCGTGGAAAATCCCGCCACCTCATCACCTGGACTTGCTTTTCTAATTGCTACGCGTGTTCATTTTGACGATGGATATCTTGATTATTGGAAGAGCCTGAAAGCAAATGGCGTTGTCGTTGCAGATGGCTGGGAGACTGCATATTACACAAACTTCTCCGCCTCTTCGGGCAAGGGAGCGCAAACGCTGGTTGTCTCTTACGCATCCAGCCCCGCCGCGGAAGTATTCTTCGCATCCACACCGTTGACTGAATCTCCCATCGGCTCGATCGTCGCGTCCGATATGTGCTTCCGCCAAATCGAATTTGTCGGCATCCTCAAAAATACTCCCAACCGCGCGCTTGCTGAAAGATTTGTAGATTTCATGTTAAGCCAAAAATTTCAAGAAGATATGCCGCTTAACATGTTCGTCTATCCCGTTAATCCAAACGCGAATTTGCCCGAAGTCTTTACCAAGCACGCGCAAGTCGCCGCTCAACCTGTTGTGATCTCTTATGAAGATATCGCCAAAAACCGCGACGCGTGGATCGAAGCGTGGACCGAAGCAATGAAATAGAAAATATAAAAGGACACCGAGATTTCCAAAATCTCGGTGTCCTTTTATATCCGTTCTTAAAATCCGTTCATCCGCTCCAATCCGTTGGAAACCCTACCTATTTTATCGTTACCTGTATCACCGCCGTATCCACGCGTTGATCTTCTCTCACAACCAGCAAACGCACGGCGTATAAACCGCTCAAGTTTTTTGTATCCCATTCAGCCAGCACGCCACTTTCAACGGGAGCGGTTGAATCAGCGCCAACCTGAATCCACTCCTGTGGATTTAATCCCTTGCCAACCTGCACGCGATAATATTGGAAATTTTCGCCCGAAGCCGTGCCGATGATCTTGACGACATCATCGTTTATTTCAGTAAACAAAGCGGGCGCTGTGATATTCGCAGTTGGGTTTGTCGGCGGCGCTTGAATCGCATCATAAGAAGCGGGCGGAATTTCAAGCCCGGCATTCAATGCCCAACTGCGCGCGTTTTCGGGGACGATGAGATACACGCGCGTTTCGATCAACTCGGGCGGTGTAAACACCGTCGCGAGCAGATTCGTCTCGCGGTTGATATCGAACTGGCGATATAAATTATCCGCCTGCACAGGTTCATTTCCGTTCAGAAAAATCTCATTCACCAGGCGCGGACATTCGCGCGTAGGCAGCATGCCCGATGGGTCGCAAACCGTGATCGTCGAAACACCTTGCGGCGCAGTCCAACCATCCGCAGGTGAGTTGCCCGAAGCGGCTTGCATCAACGCGTTCCACAACACAGACGGCACGCGCGGCGAAATATTTGCGCTTTCACCATGCGCGCCCGTCCACGTCACCACCACGTGCGCGGGCGTGTACCCAACAACCCAGGCATCGAGTCCGTCAGCCGTTTGCCCAACCTTCACGCCCGCAGGTCTGCCAACATCAAGCGTATTTGAATCGTCGCGCACAGATTCGTCGTTGAGCACATGCGTCATCAAATAAGCCAGCGTCGCAGGCAGCACGGGTTTGCTTTGCGGCAGCGCCCAATCCAGCAGCGTTGAATGATTCAAATCTTCAACACGCAAAACCGTGATCGGTGAAAACTCATCATTGACTTCGCGCCCGAAATAAATTCCCTGCTTTGCAAAAACGCCATATGCGCCCGCAAGTTTTTTCATGTTCACGTTTTTATTTAAATTAATTCCAAACGACGATGCAATGCTGGTCACATTCTCAATGCCCATTTGCTTTGTTAATATTTCAACCGGCACTTGATAATTATTTGCAAGCGCCGCGCGCAGACGCATGGGACCATGAAACTTCCCGTCAAAATTTTGGATGATTCCTTCAGACGGAATATCCCACGTCAGCGAAGCGGGACTCAGCCCCCGGGTGAATCCTGTCAAGTAGACGAACGCGTCGAGACTCGACCCCGCTTGATGCTCGCTGACCAAAGGAGTTTCCAAGCCTCGATTTGTCTCGCCGACCAGCGCCAGGATTTGCCCCGTATTCGGGTCGAGGATCAACGCGCTGGCAGATGAATCCGTCAGCGCGACAGATGGCGGCAGGGCAGGCAGCAGCCGCGCGGATTTACATTCAGCCTTCGGCTCATCTAATCCGGCGATGCGCGCGGCGTAAATTTCCGTTACACATTTGGATTCTTTTTGCAAATCATAATCCAGCGTGGTGATGATCTTCAACCCGCCGCGTTCGATTCTTTCACGCGGAAGTTGCGACTCTAATTGGGACAAAACCATATTCGTAAATGCAGGAGCAAAATTGGGGGGCGTCAAAGGCGCGGATTTAACTTTCGGGGTTTCGATCAATGCGTTCGCCGCATTCTCGCTGCTGATCATACTTAAGTTTTGCAGAATGTAAATCAACTCGCGCCCGCGCTGTAAAGCAACCTGCGGCGCATCCAGCGGATTTAGGGCGGGCGTTTCACTCGTCGTCGCGAGAATCACAGATTCAGCCAATGTCAAATTTGAAGCAGGTTTTCCAAAATAAAGTTGCGCAGCGGATTCAACCCCATAGGCATAATTGCCAAAGTTCGCGCTGTTGAGATACCACTCCATCACCTGTTCGCGCCCAAATTGGGATGTGATCTGCGCCGCAAGAATTCGCTCGCGGATGGCTCTTCGCAGCGATGGTTGTTCACTATAAAGAATAAAATCGTAGATGAGTTTTTGCGCGATGGTCGGGTGCGCGTCGGGGTTGTTGTAGCCTTGCAGCGTATATCCCGCATGTGTTTGGAATTGCAGGTCTTGCACGGCAATCATTGAGTTGATCAGGTCAATGGGGATGTGCTGCGGATTTTGCGGGTTGATGGGAATATAACGGCGCGGCATATCGGTGGGTGAAAATGTATAAAGCAACTGCGTCCCCGTGCGGTCATACATGCGCGTCGGTTCGAGCAGCAACCCTTCGGGCGGATTGAATAAACGTGGCAGAATTTCAACTGAAGGCAGGTCGCGGGTGATGTCGGCATACGCAAACGCGATCAGCAAAATGAGCGCGCCAAGCGCAACCGAAATAAGCATGCCTGTGCTGAGTACAAAATTGCGTGTGCGGCTGGATGCAGCGCGCTGTTTCGCGAGTCGCCGCTCACGCCGCGCGCGGAGAATGGGAAGGAACTTTTGCATACCTCTTGATTTAACCACAGTCTGTGGATTTGGGTAATTGGTAATTAGGAATTAGGAGGATTAAAAAACCATTTTCTGCTCTCATTCTGCCTTATAATTTGACCATCATCCCGTTTCGGGAAAACCATGATGACCGAAACCCGCAAATTCTGTCAAACAGTCGGCAAAAAAATAGGCGGGACAAAATAGGAAACTTCTCAATGAAAACACCATTAATTGATCGCGGCAGTAATATTACATATCTACAGCAAAATCTTCTCAACAAGATGGACAGTGAAGATGCTTCACGGTTGGTAGATCGAGCTAAAGAATTAATAGCGGAACTACCAGATATTGATGTAAACGGGCAAAACAGAATCGGGTTGTTACTTGGCTTGATTCAAAGCGGAAAAACTTCTGCCCTTACGACAGGCATTGCATTAGCCGCCGATAATGGCTATAGAATGTTTATTGTCCTAACTACCGACAATAATTGGCTTTATGATCAAACGCTTGGACGCTTGAAAAATGACCTTCAAAAACTACAGATTGAAAGCAAAACCACACTTGAAGGTACGCTACTATGGCCGCCAGCCCTTTCTCAGAATGGCGCTGGTTTAGTGCTCGTTGTAAGCAAAAACCAAACTAAATTACGCGACTTATTAAAGGCACTAGAGCAAATGAAAGCTCAAATGGGCGGAAGCTTGCCTAATGCTCTTGTCATTGATGATGAGGCAGATCAAGCGAGCCTTGATACACAGACAAGCAAAAGAGCCAAACAACCTACCATTCCACCTGGCAGAATCAATACGTTAATTACTGAAGTCCGTACAAAGTTCCAAAGTTGTACATATCTACAAGTTACTGCAACTCCCCAAGCCTTGTTTCTTCAAGATAGGGGACTCTACAGACCAGAATTTACAATTTTGGTTGAGCCAGGCAAAGGTTATATTGGTGGAAACAACTTCTTTTCCCTTCAATGGGGACGGGCTGAAGACCTCATACGGTATGTCCCACAAGCCGACCTCGATCAGATACTGACTTCTAATGACGAGAGCCCCGCGCCGAGTCTGCGAAAAGCGTTAGCCACATTTTTTGTTGGCGCAACTATAAAGTGTCTTTTGTCGCCCACTGAACAACTAAAGTTCTCCTTCTTATGTCATATTAGCCAAAAGAAATCTCACCATCAGAAAGCCTATAATGCAATTATGACTTATCGGCAACAATTGCTAGACGGATTAGTCAGTACGAATGAAACCCAGAGAAATCGTATTGAGCAAGAGTTCCGCGCAGCTTACGATGATCTAGTCGTAACGCTCAACGCTCCACAGAAACCCGCCTTTCAAGAGGTTTTTGAGGAATTTACCGCATTTATCAATGGCATGGAAATTCAGGTACTCAATAGTGATAAAGATGAACCTGCTCCAAAATATGATCGTAGATACAATATTTATATTGGTGGCACGAAATTGTCACGCGGCGTAACAATTGATAATTTGATAGTTACCTACTATGGTAGACAAGCAAAAACAACAAACATGGATACGGTTCTGCAACACGCCAGAATGTACGGTTATCGTGAACCGCTTCTTGATGTAACTAGATTGTTTGTGACAGCTGAGATTGAAGATCGCTTCCGCCTAATTAACGAATCAGAGCAAGGGTTGCGGAAGGTAATCGAAACTTATCCAAACGAACAATATCGTGTGATCCGAATTGGGAAAGGCTTAAATGCAACTCGTAGAAATGTTCTTAATCCCAATAACAAGGGCTATTTCGGCGCTGGAAGTTCTACATTTCCTCATAGACCGATGTACAAAAAAGAGGAGGTCGCTACAATAACCCAAGAATTAGATAATAAACTGGACGCGCTCTATCCAAACTTTAGTGACCCATCTGAAAAAGCCTTGCCAATTACAGTTGATCAAATTGTTGAAATTATCAGGATGACTCGCTCTGAGCCAAACGGGGGAGGATTGTGGGATACCGAACGTGTCATTACTGCTCTTGAAACGTTAAGGGCTGACCCAACCTACGGAAATGCAGCTTATTTAGCCGTAAGGAAAAACCGTGATATAGGTAAAAACCCTCAAACTGGAACAGTAAGAGCGGTATTATCTGGCGGTGAGGAAGATAGACTTGTCACTAACAAAAAATATCCAACACTCTTTATGTTTCGCCTAACTGGCAGTAAGGATAAGGAATGGGATGATGCGCCCTTCTGGATTCCCATCCTCCGATTCCCGGACGGTCAATTTGCGCTTGAATTTAACATAACAAATACTTTATGAAATCAAAACTTACATTGCAATTAGGTGAACTATTTGTAGGCGCAGGCGGACTTAGTCTTGGGCTAATTCTAGCTGATCATCCACGCGCACAGTTTCAGCCTCTATTTGCAATTGACAATGATAAAGAATCATTGTTGAGTTATCAGCATAATTTAGAATGGCTATTAAAAAACACGCAGAAAATACTTCCCAAGATGCCAGTGGTCATTAACGCTGATATAAAAAAAGTGAATACTTTAGACTTGCTTGGCGAACTCCAGTTACAGGTTAATGATCTTGACTTGCTAGTTGGCGGTTCGCCATGTCAAGGTTTTTCAAGTTCGAATAGAGGAGCCGAAGCAAGAAAGAAGTCACAACAAAATAGTTTAGCAAAAATCTTTCTTGATAAAATGGGCGAGATTCGCCCAAAAATGTTTTTGATTGAAAATGTTCAAGGAGTTGGCTGGACAAAAATCACATCATCTATGCAATTGGTAATGCAAAAGGATTCGCCTGTTGCTACAAAAAAACCCAAAAATGTTAGAGAATTCCTTATTCAGCAATCTACATCACTAGGTTATACAGTTTGGCATGGAATCATTAATGCTAAAGACTTTGGCGTTCCACAAGACCGAGTTAGATTTATTCTCTTTGGCGTCCGTAACGACCTTATAAACGAGTCCACTGATATAAGTTTAGAATCTTATCTTGAGAAACGTCCAATTGCGACTCAAACGACAGTACATGATGCCATCAGCGACTTGCCACGTATTGGCAATGGCGAAACATGGAATGGTAACGACTATCATCCATCTGATAATGAGTATATAAAGAAAATGCGGCGTTTTATGCTGAATGGCGACTTATCAGATCATTTCACAACAAACCATAGTCAATATGTGCTGGATAGATTTAAATGTATTCCGCAGGGTGGAAACTGGAAATCTATCAAAGATAAAATGGAAAATTATAGCGATATAGATAACACTCATAGCAACATTTATCGTAGGTTGGTGTATAAAACTCCTGCGCATACCATTAGTCATTATCGAAAATCAATGACTATTCATCCGAGACAAAATCGAGGACTCTCAATGAGAGAAGCTTGCAGACTGCAATCATTTCCAGACTGGTTTAGATTTCAAGGAAAAAAGGATAGTCAACAACAACAACTAGCAAACGCGGTTCCCCCTCTTATGGCTTCGGCTATAGGCTTGGCTATTGCTGATTTTTGGCTTGATCACCTTTCAGAAATTAAAAAATACAGTCACGAATGAGGCGGACGTCAGAGTGGGAATGTGAAGACAGTAGTATTATCGTAGGGGATGAAAACAAATTGAAGAACTGATTACTTGTTTTCTGTTTCTCCAATAGCATTCATCGAACAAATCTGAAATAAAATTCCATAGTCCGCTTTCCTCTTCCTGTTTATTTTCAATAATATCGCTTGCCACCACTTCTTTAATGCGGTTCACGTCTTTCAGAAAACTATCACGAAATTCAATTCAAGTTCCACTTTACGCCCCCAATGCCTTCATCACTTCCTTCTCGCTAACAACTTCGCTGTTTTCGCCTTCGCGCATGGCATTGGCTAAACCGACGTCTTCAAATACTTCCTCAAACAGGGCATAAAACAGATCGCGGCGTTCCTCAAATAATTCGAGAAGCGCTTGCTTCATCAGGTCTTTTGTGTGTTTGTCTTCAAGGGATAAAATATTCAAGGGACACCTCTCGCGAAATTATAGCACTTAACTTTTCTGCTTTTCCCGCTACTCATCAAATAAATCCGAAATAAAATTCCATAACCCGCCTTCCTCTTCCTTTTTATTTTCGACAATATCGCTTGCCACCACTCCGCTTTGACCGTTGATCAGCAGCAGATGTTCGCGCCCGTCGAAAGAGAGTTCGGTCATCCAAACGGGCAGCAAATTCAATTTGAATGATTCAATTAAAAGATTCGCCGATGATGTGTGAACGATGCTTACATTGTTGAGCAAATGCGGCAGCTCGCGTTTATATTTGATATAGGTTTGGCTGCGCGCATCCAGAGAAGCATCTGCCATGGGGACATCGTAAATTTCTGCGGGCCAGTTTACGAGAAAGCGTGAATCATATTGCTTGATGGATTTCATGTCAAAGGAAGGAATCAATTTCACGAAAACACCCGACAGTTTACGCGCGGCTGGAATTGGCAGGTCGTCCACCATGACCGGATATTGATCGGTGGTGCGGATCATGCGCGGCTGGCGGTTTCTGCTGCGAGATTGATCTTCCGGGTCAACATACTCATAAGTGTATTCAACCGCGCCGCCCACGTCGAACGTCCACAATGGAATATACAATCCGCGCGGAAGTTCCACTTTCTTTTCAGGCTTGATCCCATTTCTTTTCACCCAATCAATCAAAATCTTGATCGCGTGTTTTTGGTCGAGCGCATACGGGATGATCCCATCCGGGGCGAGCAGGTCTTTTGCTTTTTCTAGGTTGACCACATACGGCGAATCGCAATACACGCACGCAGTCGAAATTTGTTTGGGCGGCAAAATAAATTCTGCGCCGCAGCCTTTGCATTGAAAGACTTGTTCCTGCAAGGGCTTGCCATGTCCGCGCTTGGTTGCCATTGCCACAATGAAATCTTTTTCATTTACAGATTCACCCGCGCCAAGATTTTGTCCGCGCGAGCAGTAGTCGCAAACCAATCTTTGTTGACCATCGGGCGCAAACGACATCCGCCCGCCGCATTTGGGGCACATGAATCTTTGCGCGTCAGATTGGCGCGCGCCTTCGGGCGTTGCTGGCAATTGATTGGGATTGATGATCTCATCCGCGTTGAGTTTTCCATCCACGATGGCAAGCGCGCGCCGCGCCCGCGCATGCTGCATATCCAACGCTAAACAATTTTCCAACGCCTTGCGTTTTTCAACAGGTTCACTCGAAACTTCGCTCAGCCAAAACCATGCTTCGGCGAGCACGTCATGCGAGCCAGCCATATAAATGGCGCGGTCAAGATAGCGGCGCGCGGTTTCGCGATTGCCCGCTTTCGCTTCGATAATTCCATTGCGCAGGAGGTCTTTTGAATAATCGTTCATTTTGATCTTACGATCGCATCCGTCATTTTTGCGACGCGCGCCATTTCCTTTACATCATGCACGCGGATAATATCCGCGCCGCGCGTAATTCCCACCGCAACGGTCGCGGCAGTCCCTTCCACGCGCTGATCGGCGGGCAGGTCGAGCGTGAAGCCGATAAATGATTTGCGCGATGTTCCCAACAAAATAGGATAACCCAATTCGCGGATTTCATTTAATCTGTTGATCAACTCAAGATTATGTTCGCGCGTTTTTCCAAAACCGATTCCGGGATCAAGGAGAATATGCGACTCCGCGATGTTTGCCTTGCGGGCGATGTTGATACTCTCCGCCAATTCGCGTTTCACATCTTCCACGAGGTTTTGATATTCAGCGCCGATATACGCGCCCCCCAATTTCTCACGGACTTCCACGCTGGCGGGATTGCTGCGGTTGTGCATCAGGATCACGGGCGCGTTATATTTCGCGGCGACCTGCGCGAGATTTTCATCCGCGCGCAAACCCCACACATCGTTGATAAAATGCGCGCCCGCTTTGATCGCCTCTTCCGCGACCTGTGATTTATAGGTATCAATTGAAATTAATGCTTGGGGAAAATTTTCGCGCAGCGCGCGGATAACAGGAATCACGCGCTCCATCTCTTCATCCGCGTTAACGAGTGCGGAACCCGGGCGCGTGGATTCTCCGCCCACGTCGAGAAGTTCCGCGCCGTGAGATAAAAACTCGCGCGCCTGATTCACTGCGATGTCCAGTGAATCCCCGCGCGCGATGATTCCATCTCCAGAAAAACTATCGGGAGTCATATTCATGATTCCCATAATGTATGTCTGCGTCCCCCAATTGAACGTGAAACTCCCGACTTGCAAAGTGTCAGACTTCATACCTTGTTTATGAAATCTGATCTAATGGGCGCGCGAGCCACGCTTCGGCTTCGTTGATGTCGGTGAATATTTTCATTGCCGCCGCGGATTCTGCCAGCGCGAGCGACGCAATGCTGATGATCGTATCTGCGATCGCTTGATCTGCCACCACCACTGCCACGCGGATATTGCGCGCAGACGGGTCGCTGTTCGCATCCACTGCCATGCGGACGGCTTTTTCGGGTATTTCTTTCAGCGCGCGCAGGTCATATAAATTGCGCGTGCGACGGTCGGCTTCGAGTAAATGCGTCAGCGCAAAATCATGCCAGTGGTTGAGGGTTGCGTCGGAAAGGTCGGTAAAGGTCAAGGTCATGCCGCCATCGCCGCGGCGGATGACAGAATAGCCGACATCGGCTGTAGGCGTCCAGTTAAGAGGTTTCGATTCGGTCATTGGGTTTTCTCCTGTTTATTGACGATGGTACACATTGCTGTGTAACTGAGCGGTCAATTGATTATAACGCAGGCGAAAGTGTGTATGCAAAATTTTCCGCCGCGATCAATTCCCTTGAAGCAGCGGGGGATGTTGGAGAAAAAGAAGCTGCCTTTTTTTGTAACTATACTAAACACGGGCATAGATTGCGCTTTTAAGCAGCCACATAGGCACAGACGGGGAAGTAGTTACAATAATTAATTAAAACGAAATCGCCGCTGACTTGCCCAAGTCAGCGGCGATTTCGTTTAGGGAGAATGTAATGCTTATTATATGCCGCGAGATAAATGCAACCTGAAGAAAGAATAAAGAAGAGATGAGAGTTTTTAGGCAGTTTTCTTAAGTGCCTTTAATAATTCATCCAGTGCAATGGGGCCTTCTCGTAATATTTCTACATTTTCTCCAATGCAATTTACCAGCGTGGATGGGATTCCGCCGCGCGTTTTTCCACCGTCCAAAATTAATGGGATGCGTCCGCTGAGCTGCGCGTACACTTCCTGCGCAGTGGATGGGCTTGCCTGCCCCGAAATATTCGCGGAGGTGACCGCCATGGGTCCTGCAGCGCGGAGTAATGCGCGCGCATCGTCATTATCCGGGATGCGCACTGCAACTGTGGATGTGGCGGAGATGGACGCCGGCAGGGTTTTCTTTTTGGGGAGCGTAATTGTCAGCGCGCCGGGCCAGAATTGGTGGGCGAGAATCCGCGCGGACTCGGGGATGGAATCCGCTACGCGGGCAAGGTCGCTCGAGTCGGCGATCAAAACAGGGATGGCTTTTTCTAGTGGACGATCTTTTGCCGTGTAAATACTTTGGATGGCGGCATCATCAAACGCAAGCGCGCCGACTCCGTAAACCGTGTCGGTGGCGAAAGCGACCAGCCCGCCGTGTTTTAAGATTTCGAGCGCAGCTTGGATTTCACTTGCAGGAAGTATTTCTGTTTTCATGGGAATATGATCTCAAGCAAACGGTCTTTATCTGCGAGATCTTGATATAAATTAATGACGGCGTTTGGAAATGAATTAGAAGCAAGTTTGAGTGTTTGCGCGCCGAGTGATGATTCGAACTCAAGCAGCATCACGCCATGCGGGGCGAGCCAATCAGGTGCAAGTTTGAACAGGCGGCGATAGAGAACAAAGCCGTCGCTTCCGCCGTCAAGCGCGATAGTTGGTTCGCGCCCGAAAATGGGAAGTCCGCGCATAATTTCGGTGGGGATGTAGGGCAGGTTGGCGCATAAAAGATCAATTGACGATTGACGATTGACGATTGACGATTGTTCTGGCAGCAGGTCACATTCGATGAATTCAATTTGATCCTGCACGTTGAATTTTTCCGCGTTGCGTTTTGCGACATCTAACGCGGCGGGGGAAATATCGGTGGCGAGGATTTTTGCGTCGGGAACATTTAGCGCAATCGAAACTGCAATCGCGCCTGAGCCTGTGCCGATATCTGCAATTGTTTTTTTGTCTGGCAGGGTTTGTAAGCGCGCAATTGCTTTTTCAACCAGCAGCTCTGTCTCAGGTCTGGGGATGAGGACATTTTTTGTAATGTCAAACTCAAACCCAAAGAATTCCCATTTCCCCAATACGTAAGGGAACGGTTCACCCGTCCCCAATTGATTCAAAGCGCTGTTGATGTACTCTTGTTCTTTAGATGTGATTTCATATTCAAGATGCGCCATGACCCACGTGCGCGGTTTGCCGATAATATGCGCGATTAAAACCTGCGCGTCAAGTTGCGGCGTATCGCTAAAAGGTTCTATTTTTTGGATACTGTTTTCAAGCAAGTCTTTGAGATTCATAGTGCCCTATAAAAACAGTCACCTTTAAGGTGACTGTCATTTGATTTTTTATTCGTCGTCATCTACGTTCGTTGCTGCGAGGCGTTCTGACTCGTCACGCGTGGAGAGTTCGTCAATGAACTGGTCTATCGCGCCGTCCATTACGGTGGGCAGGTTGTAACTTGAATATCCAACACGGTGATCGGTTACGCGGCTTTGCGGATAATTATAGGTGCGGATCTTTTCCGAGCGGTCACCGGAGCCGACTTGCGAGCGGCGGTCTTTTTCCAATTCTTCGCGGCGTTTCTGCTCTTCGATCTCATATAGGCGCGCGCGCAAAATACTCAGCGCGCGGAGTTTATTTTGCAACTGCGAGCGCTCATCCTGACAGGTGACGATCATGCCGGTTGGCTTGTGATACAAACGCACCGCGGTTGAGTTCTTCTGCACGTTCTGTCCGCCCGCGCCGGAGGAACGATAGACTTCAATAATAATATCGGTTTCAGGAATATCCACTTCAACATCGTCCACTTCCGCGAGCACGGTCACGGTTGCTGTGGAGGTGTGAATGCGCCCCTGCGATTCTGTGGCAGGCACGCGCTGCACGCGATGCACGCCCGATTCATATTTCAATCTTGAGTATGCGCCTTTGCCTTTGACTTCAAAGATCACTTCTTTATAACCGCCAATGCCAATGGCGCTTTCAGACATGGCGGATATCTTCCAGTTTTTACCTTCGGCGTAACGCGTATACATGCGGAACAGATCCGCGGCGAAGATGGCGGCTTCATCGCCGCCCGCGCCCGCGCGAATTTCAAAGATCACATTGCGGTCGTCGCGCGGATCTTTAGGCACAAGCATTTCCTTGATTTCCTTCTCAAGGATTTCGATCTTCGGGTTGAGATCATCCACATCCGCTTTTGCCAGCGCGATGAGTTCCGCATCATTCTCCGATACGATGAGGTTTCTGGCTTCCTCGAGACTTTTCATCGCCCGTCGATATTCACGCGCCTTGATGATGAGCGGCTCCAGGTCCACGCGTTCCTTGTTGAGTTCGCCGGCGCGTTGATAGTTATTGCCCACTTCGAGCAATTCATTACTTATTTGTTCATAACGATCTTCAATGTTTTGTAAATTATCGAGCATAGGTTTTCCATCTATTAGGTTAAGTGGAGCGCGGACTTTAGTCCGCTTTTTGCTACCGTACATTTCCCTCATAAAAAACCCTAAAGGTCTTTCTTGTTAATCGAGAATTTATGAAGGGAAAACAGACCTTTAGGGTTTGTGTGTACGGTAGAGAA
>VFKN01000127.1 GCA_009885525.1 Anaerolineaceae bacterium
CCCAACTCCTTCAACTTCTCCACGGTCGGAACGCTATTCCCATCCCAACCTCTGCGCAAATTACGCCGAAACCGTCTGCGACACTTTCTTCGCCTTCAAAATCAGCCGCAAAGCCTCATTTACCGCCTTGTCGCTTGGAAAAGCCTTTGCAATGTCGGGGTCAAGCACAACGACATTCATCCCAATTCTGCGCTTGGGGTCAAAGCGACCTTTCGGCAAAATCGTCATTTTCGAGAGGTCGTATTCGTCTCTCAACTCGTAATCATCCTGCTTCGTTGTAGAATTTTTCTTCATGTTTTGTCACCTTTCTTGCACTAATCAGTCGAATCGTTTTTTTGCGCTCGGTGTGCGCCGCCATCAAGAGTCGTCCCTTTTTGGACAGCCCAATTGTAATATAGCGTTCTTCGTCTATCGAATGTTCTTCATCCAAAAAAGTGATGAACTGCGGATCATCGAATATCGTGCTTGTTTCTTCAAAGTCAATGTCATGCTTTTTCAAGTTCGTTTTTGCTTTTTCAGGATCCCATTCAAATTGACGTTTTTCTTCGTCGATTTCTTCCATGTTGTCTCCCTGTTTATTATAAGCCCTGACAGGCTTTCAAAAACCTGTCAGGGCTTATCGTTTTGTTAATTCTTCGTTGCTTTTTCAACAACCACTAAAACTTCGGGGAGATCAATTCCAAGTTCCCTCAACTTCTCCACGGTCGGAATGTTGTTTAATACGGCGCTTTCACAGATAAAATCTTCGGCAGCCGTTCCAATTGCTCTTTATCCAGTGAAATGAGTTGCGTGCCAAATCGTAAAGCGACTGCGGCATAGACGGCATCACTTCCGCGCAGGCGGTATTTTGCGGCGACTTCACTGGCAAAATCGGCAAGGCTGTCGTCTAGGTCAATCAAGGTTAAGGCTGGAAACCGCTTAAGTTCCTGCGCCAACAGTAAAGCAGTTTCGGTGTCATCCTGCTTGCGCGCAATGGAAGCAACCACTTCGGGAAAGAACAAAGTCGGCTGAATCAACGGGGTTTTGCTCTTTCGCAGCTTATCCAAAAACGCCAGGCTTTGATCGCTCCCTTCTTCCGTCGGGCTGAGCGCATTCACAAAAACGCTGGCATCCACCGTGACAGGCGATTTCATCGCCTCATCTCCGAAAGAATATCCACTGAACTCTTTTTATTTTGTTTGCCCATACCAATCTTCGCCCTGATTTCCATGAGCCTGTCCCACGAATCATCGGCAGGTTTTTCAGACAAAATGGAATCCATAGGGGCAATGATTGCAACAGGCACGCCGCGCTGCGTGACAATATAGCGGGCGCGGTTAACCTTCACGGATCTCATCACGTCCGAAACACGCGCCTTCAACTCGCGCACGCCAATTTCCTGCATTTTGATCGAAGTATATTTCATGTGGTCACCTTTGTAACTACATCATACCTTTTGCGTGTCCATGCGTCAAGTTCGTAAACCCAGCAATTCTCAGTATGGTTTTTTTCATCCACAGATTTCGCAGATTGAAAGGAAAAAATCTGTGCAATCTGTGGATATAGGTTTTTCATAATCAGTAGATCACGAAAACGTAGTAACGACTTCAGTCGTTCGGCTAAAAAGTGACTAAAGTCGCAACTACGAAGTCTTTTCGTGAAGTACTGATAATGAGAATTGCTGTCGTAAACCATTATTCGTTAATATTTTCTTGACCTCTCCAACACATCCAAAACTTCCGGCAGGTCAATTCCAAGTTCCTTCGACTTCTCGGGAGTGGGAATGCTGTTCGCGTCCCAGCCACATCGGGAAGTAATGCAGCGCCGCAGATTTTTAAATGCCTTTTCGTCGAAATCTGCGGATGAATAAAACCATATTGAGAATTGCTGACTGATAATCATCCTCTTTTTCAGCGTCAAGAAGCAGGGTGAACTATAATCAGCAAATTATGAAAATCTCCATCGGCAATCTGATGGACTCCAAAATAACGAGGTCAACATGAACGTATCAGATGCCATTCGATTAAAACGCGCGGTGAGAAAATTCCAGGATAAGCCCCTGCCCGATGATGTAGTGCACGCGATTCTTAACGCGGGGCGACGCTCCCAATCCTCAAAGAATACTCAGGCGTGGCAGTTCATCGCCATCCGCGATAAATCTATTTTGAAGGAATTATAATTATCGCAGTGCGGCGAGTGGGCGGGACATATCGCGGGCGCAGCGTTGTGCGTCGCTATTTTGACTCCCGACCCGGCTGGAAAATTCCAGACGATGTTTGACGCGGGTCAGGCTGTGGACTGCAAAGATAAAATGGAAATGTTACCTACAAATCACCTATCAACTCTAAGAGAGTGTAAATTAATAACTTCCGTCAATGTCATTGCGAGCCGCCGCTTACTTCGACAGGCTCAGTACAACGCTTGTACTTTGGCAGCGAAGCAATCTCGGTATTTATGAGGAGATTGCTTCGGGCGAAAACCAAGTGCGCCCTCGCAACGACATGATTTAGTTAAGGGTGAGGGAATTTATATTTTTATGAACACTAAGACCCTAAGTTCCCAAGAGTCGATTTATCATTTTCAGTGAATTAACAGAGCTATGCTATACTTTGACAAATTTATTATTTACATTAATCAGACAAGGTCTTTATGGACAAAACCATTCTTGAAATCCCAACCGAATTACTAGAAGCTGCAAAGATCACACCCGAGGAAGCCAAAACTGAACTGGCGATCCGCTTATATCAGCAGCATAAACTAAATGAAGAGCAAGCCAGAGAAATGGCGGGGGATCCAAAGGCGATCGAGGCTTTGGCGTGGGGCAGCCGTGAAACGGGCAGCATTGATCTTAATGACTTCCTTTCATGGGCTTCGCACGACTTGAAAAGTCCACTCAATACGATCATCGGTTTTACGCGTGTGGTGATCAAGGGCATGGATGGGCCGGTTAACGAAAATCAAGCCGCGGACTTGACCACATCTTTTAACAGCAGCCAGCGCATGTTGTTTCTGGTCAACAGCATTGTGGACATGGCGCGTTTGAACATGGGGCATATTCAGATCCAGCGTGCTGAAATTGATATAAGCGCTTTGATTAAAGAGGCGACTGAAAAATGGAAGACCGCCAACGCCGCCAAGCCGTTGACAGTTGTGATCGATCTTTCCCAGCCCACATTTTCAGCGGATAGTAATTACATGCGTCAGGTGATCTCATCCCTGTTGACCTATGCCGCGATCCGCGTGACCGAGGGCGCGCTGACCCTTTCTGCAAATGATGATGAAAACGGGTTGCACATCATCATCCAAAGCGCGGGGAAAAAATCGCGCGATAAATCCGAAATGGATTCGGCGATGTTCGATTTCATCTGCTCGTCGCTGATCAAATTACACGGGGGAACATTTGACCAACCCCAGGAGACGGACGACGGGTTGATGTTGTCTTTCACTTTGCCAAAATAATTTTCTTTATCTACAAATAACCACAGATGAACATGGATAAAATTCCATGTTCATCTGTGGTTATTAATTTCCTTCTTATCGGTGACAAACAATGACTGAAAATAAAAACTTTTACACAAAAAGCGCTTTCTTTGGGATGGGACTTGGCGCGCTATTCGGCGCGCTGCTTGGCGCTGTGACAGGCGCGCTCAGCTCAAGTTGGGGCGGAATCCAATTCGGCGCTGTCGCAGGAATCATCCTTGGCGCGTTGACAGGTGCATTGACAGGCGCGCTCGCTGCGCAGACATCCGGCACGACGGGCGGAGTCAGCATCGGCGCTTATACAGGTATGGCATTCGGCGCAATCTTCGGCGGCATATTGGGAGGTTTCGTCCCCGACTCTTTCCGCGCGGGTGTTGCCAGCCTGAACATTCTTATTTTGCAAGTGATGACACAAGGGAGATTTGAAACCGCCATGCTGCTCAGTTTTCTACTTTCGGTTGTCGCCACAATTGTGGGTGCCTGGGTTGGCGGAAGGAATCTTAAGGCGAGAGAGATCAGCACCCCCGGAAATTAAATCAACGGGCCTTTTAGGGCAAGAAACGCATTTACAACATCCGGGTCGAAGTGAGTGCCGGATAGTTCATGAATATGTTTGCGCACATCCGCGGGGATGAGTCCTTTGCGATATGGGCGGTCAGAGACAAGCGCATCCCAAACATCGATGATCGCAAACATCCGAGCCGCGAAGGGTATATCATCGCCTTTCAATCCGCGCGGATACCCCGTGCCATCCCATTTTTCATGGTGGCAATAGGGAATATCCAGCGCAGGCCGCAAAAACTTGATCGGACTTAACATTTCAAATGCATAAATAGGATGCATTTGCATCAACGCGCGTTCGTCCACTGTGAGGGGAGCCGGCTTAAGCAAAATGCCATCAGGGATCGCCATCTTGCCAATATCATGCAGGAGCGCGCCGCGTGTAATGTGCAGCAGCCCGTCGTCGTCAACGCCCATGACTTTGGCGAGACGCTGCGTGAGGGAAGTCACTCTTTGTGTGTGGCCTTCGGTTTCCTTATCCCGCATATCGAGAGCGCGCACCCAGCCTTCCAATGTTGCCTGATACGCGATCTCCAATTCCTCGTTGCTTTCCTGCAAGTCATCAAACAAACTTGCGTTGTGAATTTTGACAGCCGCCTGATTTGCAAACGCGGAGATTAACCCCAGATCGTCACGCTTGAAGAGTCCTTCGTGCCCGCGGTGATCCACATAAATGACGCCGATCAGGTCGTTCTTGATCTTGAGCGGCGCGCATAGTATTGAAATCAAATGAAACGCTGCCACACTTTTCTGGTCGATAAAGCGCGGGTCATCTTGTGCGTTCGTTGTGACAATGGCTTCGCCAGTCTTAGCCACCTGACGCGCGATGCTTCTGCTGATCGAAAAAAATTCCTGTTCCAGATCGTCGCGGTCGATTCCCCGCGCAACGCGGATACTCAACTCGCCGCTGGGTTCGCTCAGCATCAGGAATCCGCGTTCCGCGTGCATGAGGGCGATCAGCGAATCCATCACCATCTCGAGCACCCGGCTCAAGCCTAGCGAGGAGTTGATCGCGCTGCCCACACCCATCAGCGCCTCAATCTGCCTTTGATAGCTGTCCATATATCCCGTGACGCCTTGCTTAAGAGAAGCCATGGCAGTTGACATTTGCGTAAGATCTCTAAGGAACAAGGAGGTCTCTCCGTTATTTGCACGGGTGAGATGTGTCAATATACGTGTCAACATTTTGTCCATATCCCCCAATTGTTTTTGTATGGTTTGCGCATCATGAGATTTTTCCATTACTGTACTCCTTAATAAAAGCGAATCATACCATAACGTTTTTTGGGAATTGTACGTGTTTTGAAATTAACATAAAGGCCCCTGCAAGTCTCACGACACACAGGAGCTTTCACTACTTGACTAACGATTATCAGTAGATCACGAAAACGTAGTAACGACTTCAGTCGTTCGGCTAAAAAGCGACTAAAGTCGCAACTACGAAGTCTTTTCGTGAAGTACTGATTATTCAATTATTTACTACACAACAATACTCACCAACCGTCCCTTCGCTACGATCACCTTGCGCGGCTCTTTGCCTTCCAAATATTTTTGGACGGCTTCGCTCGCCAGCGCAGCCGCGCGGATCTCATCCTCGCTTGCCTCGGCTGGGACAATGACCTTGTCGCGCAGCTTGCCGTTGACCTGCACGGGAATTTCGATGGAATCTTCCCTCGTGGCTTCTTCATCAACAGCGGGCCACAGCTGTGTATGGATTGAATACGGCTTGCCCAAATGATTCGTCCACAATTCCTCGCTAATGTGCGGAGCGACGGGCGCCATCATCTTCAAGTAGATTTCCTGCGCTTCCTTCCACGCATCCGTACCAGCCGCGCCGGCTTCACGCGCTTTATACATCTCGTTCATCAATTCCATCAACGAAGAGACGACCGTATTGAAATCGAAATTCTCAAAGTTACGGGTCACCTTGCGCAAAGTCTGGTGAACCTTACGTCGCAGATTCTTCCGCACCTCATCCGACGCATTCATCCGTTCATCCGTTTCCAATCCGTTGGAAACAGAGTCGGTAAACAACGTCCACACGCGGCGTATCCAGCGCACGGTTCCCTCAATGCCTTGAGAATCCCACGGCGCGCCCATCTCCCAGCGCGCGAAGAACATGATGTACGCGCGCACGCTGTCCGCACCGTATTTGTTCACCAGCAAATCGGGAGCCACCACATTGCCCTTGCTCTTCGACATCTTGTCGTTGTCTTCGCCCAACACCATGCCTTGATTGCGCAACTGAATCATCGGCTCTTTGCCTTTGGTCACACCCGCGTCGCGCATCGCCTTGTGGAAGAAACGCGTGTACAGCAGGTGCATGGTCGCGTGTTCAATGCCGCCGGTGTAGGTATCAACGGGCATCCAATAATCATATTCGGCTTGATCAAAAGGACCTTGATCATATTTGGGCGACAAATAGCGCAAGTGATACCACGACGAGCACATGAACGTATCCATCGTATCGGTCTCACGCGTTGCAGGTCCGCCGCAAATGGGGCAGATCGTATTCTTCCAGGTTGGGTGCAACTTCAACGGACTTTCACCCGTCGGTCGCCACTCTACATCTTCGGGCAAAGTCACGGGCAGTTGATCTTCTGGCACAGGATTCCATCCGTGCGTTTCGCAGTGGATCATCGGGATCGGCGCGCCCCAATAACGCTGGCGTGAGATCAGCCAGTCACGATAGCGATAGTTGATCGACTCTTTGCCGATGCCCTGCGCTGCAATCCAATCCAAGACCGTCACGATGCCGGGATTCTTGCGTCCCTTTTCGGTGCTGACCTTCGTTCCGTTAAATTGATCCGAATTGACCATTTCACCCGCCCCGATATACGCGGCTTGTAGAGACGTTGCATGCAACGTCTCTACATCGGGTCGAATCACCTCGATAATCGGCAGATCATATTTTTTTGCAAACGCAAAGTCACGCTCATCATGCGCGGGGACAGCCATGATCGCGCCCGTGCCGTAACTCATCATGACATAATCCGCGATCCAGATTTGAATATGTTTCTGATTCACCGGATTGATCGCGTACGCGCCGGTAAATACGCCCGTCTTTTCTTTATCCACCGCGCCGCGCTGAATTTCGGTCTGACGCGCCGCCTGCGCTTTATATTCGTTCACCGCGGATTTATTTTCTTCCGTCGTGATCTTATCCACCAGCGGATGCTCAGGCGAGAACACCATGAAGGTCGCGCCCCACAATGTATCGGGGCGTGTGGTAAAGACAGTAATCAGTGACCAGTCATCAGTGTTCAGTTCGGACTGATTACTGTTTACTGAAGACTGATTACTTGCAATTCGGAATTTCACTTCCGCGCCTTCGCTGCGGTCAATCCAATTCGTTTGCAGAGTCTTAACTGTTTGCGTCCAGTCCATGTCGTCGAAGTTCAACAACTCATCGGCGTATTTTGTCGCCTTGAAAAACCACTGATCTAAATTCTTTTTGATCACAGGCGTTCCGCACCTTTCACAGTGACGGTCATCACCCCAGACCTGCTCGCGCGCCAATGTCGTATTGCAATTCGGGCACCAATCCACCGCAGACATCTTGCGATACGCCAAGCCTTGTTTGAACAGTTGAATGAAGAACCATTCCGTCCATTTGTAATATTCGGGTGAAGCGGAAACAGCCTCGCGCTCCCAATCGAACATCGCGCCCATTGTTCGCATCTGTTTGCGCATCCGTTCGATATTTTCAAACGTGCGTTTCATCGGATGGATGCCTTCCTTGATGGCGGCATTTTCCGCAGGCAGACCGAACGCATCGAAACCCATCGGGAACAACACGTTGTAGCCTTTCATGCGCATGTAACGCGCGCGCGCATCGGAGGGGGTTATCGCATACCAATGACCGATGTGCAGGTCGCCGCTCGGATAGGGCAGCATGGTCAACGCGTAATGCTTCGGCTTGGATGTGTCGATCACCGCGCGATACAACTTATCCGCTTCCCATTTATCCTGCCATTTTTTCTCGATCGCTTGCGGGTTGTAGGATTTATCCTTTGCCTGCGGTCTTTCTTCCATTTTTTCTTCCACCTTTTCTTTTACAGCCATGCTCGTCTTGGGTTGTGCCTGCGCTGGGATAATCGCCTTCGCCGGTTCGCTCTTTACAACAATTTCCTTATTCAGGGAAGGCGGAACCATCACCGCCATTTGCTTCAATGATTCAATTGCCTTATTTGTGGCGATTTGAATCGCGCGCGGTTTGCGTGTCTTAACTGTAGTAACGACTTCAGTCGTTGTCTTCGCAACAGCAACTTTTTTGATTGTAGATTTCTTAACTTTTGCCGTAGTTGCCTTGACATTTTTTTTCGCCGCAGGCTTGGCTGCCTTCACAACCTTCTTTGCACCAACTTTTTTTGCTGCGGGCTTGACAGCCTTCGCCGCTGATTTTTTTACAGTTACTTTCTTCTTCGTTTCTTTTTTCTTTGCAGTAGCCATTCTTACCTCATCAATTAGACATAAATTTATTTTTTTGCTACCGTACATTTCCCTCATAAAAAACCCTAAAGGTCTTTCTTGTTAATCGAGAATTTATGAAGGGAAAACAGACCTTTAGGGTTTGTGTGTACGGTAGAGAA
>VFKN01000072.1 GCA_009885525.1 Anaerolineaceae bacterium
AAAAATTGAATATCAGTTTCTACGAATATGTGCGTGACCGCATCTTGAAGAAAAACGTTATCCCACCGCTTTCTGAATTAATTCAAAAGGCTGCTCGCGAACTCACGCAGGGGCAGATCTATTCGCTTGCCTGCCCCTGATTTTTGAGATGATACTCATAAAATTCGCGCGAGGATAAACACCCCCCGATACCACCACGGCGCGACGATTTCTCTGCGCCCGTTTTTGATTGCCCGCACGATGAGCCGAGCCGCTTTCTCTGCGCTCAAATCCAAATCGCGATACCACTGCGGCTGCCCCGTGCGCGGATGCGCGATGGATTGCGTGAAATCTGTTCCGCGCAGTGGGCCGAGGATCACCAGCAAAGTCCGCGCGCCTTCGAGTTGGATCGCGCGCGTAAACGCGTGCACAGATGTTTTACTCGCCGCGTATAAACTCATCGATGGTAAATTCATCTCGCCTGCCACCGAGCCGATGTTGACGATCAACTCCAGCGGAGATAACCCTGCGATGAGTTCCAGCGGCGCCAAAGTATTAACCTGCATCACGCGCTCGATCTCATCCACGCTGATTTGACTCAACTGCGAATGACTCCCGATCCCCGCGCAGTTGACGAGGATGTTAATTTTTTCATCCATACTTTTGATTAAATTTTTTCTTTGCGAAAGATCACTTAAATCGTAAATATATGCTTGCGCATTTTGAAATGCTTCAACATTCACATCATCTCGATCAACAAGAATAAGCCGACAACCTTCTTTATCAAGAAGCAGCGCAATCTCACGCCCAAGCCCCCGCGCCGCGCCCGTAACCAAAACGATTTTTCCATTGATTCGCATACAATTCCCTAATCTCTAATCTCTAATCTCTTCCCCACCGAATCCCCAATCGACTCATCCAACGTAAACCTCGGCTCCCAACTCATCTCGGATTTTATCTTTTGATGCGAGCACGGCTTGTCCACATTCATCTGCGCGGGGCGGCGAATACCGGGGTTGAGATGCAACGTATCGAACAGAACAACAAAACCATCCACAAGTTTTAATCCAAATTTCGAAAGCGGAAAGACGCGCGTCTTCTTCCCAAGATATTTAACAACTCCGCGTGTGAATTCCAGCATACTGGCATTGTGCGACGAGACAATATATCTTTCGCCGCTGCGACCTTTCGTCAGTGCGAGCGTTACTGCATTGGCAACATCGCGCACATCTACAAAAGCGTTGACATAATCCATCATCGGCAAAATAGGAAATTTGCGAATCATATTGATCGCCGCTTCCACACGCTCCGAGCCGGGACCAAGAATCACGCTCGGATTAAGTATGATGACGCGCATGTCACCTTTCATCCCATGCAGTTCAATTTCGCTTAAGCGTTTTGTGTAACCGTACATATCAAATTTCTTTTTATATTCAAGGTTGGGCAGAAATGTTTCATCCGTAATTTGCGGCGGACGAAACTCAACGGCGGAGATGGAACTGATGAAGATGAAATTTTTGCAGCCCGCTTCACGCGCGGCTTGCGCGAGGTTGCGCGTGCCGATTACATTTGCGTCAAATATCTTTTGCCTCTCCGCGGGGTTGAACGAAACCATCGCCGCGTTGTGAATGACGACATCCACATCTTTGAGGTGTTCGATGAATGACTCTGGCTGAGTCAATTCTCCGCGCAGCCATGTTACGCGCTCTAATTTTTCGAGGTTGAGAAATGTCTTGCGCTGTGTGCGGATCAGCACACGCAGTTCCGCGCGCGGATCATATTCATGGATCGCCTGCACAATATATTGACCGAGGAATCCATATCCGCCGGTGATGAAATATGTGGTCATGTTTACTCCTCTTGCGTAAGCCGCCGTCCTCGGCGGCGGGGACGCCGCGAGGAGCGTATGGGTTACAGCGGCGTTTTGGTCACAATCCCCGCATTGCGTGGATATTTCGGCGGCGTTGCCGCGGCTTTGTCGATCAAGACCAAATAGCGATCATCCGCAACGCCGGGCAAGTTGACCGGGATTAATTGCTTTAATTTCCCGCCTAATAATTTCATCGCCTGTTCAGCGGATTGCGCTTCGGCAGGCGCGCTTTCGCCTTTTTGCGCGAGCGCCATCCCGCCGACTTTCACCAGCGGAAGCAGGTATTCGCTTAAGACATTCAGTTTCGCAACTGCGCGCGCAATTGCCCAATCATACGCTTCGCGATGTTCCCGTTTTTGCCCCACATCTTCGGCGCGCGCATGGATGACGGTCACATCTTCCAGACCAAGCACTGCAACCATGTGCCTGCAAAACGTGACTTTCTTGCCCACCGATTCAACCAGCGTCAGATGCATATTCGGGTAAATGATCTTCAATGGAATGCCGGGAAAACCCGCGCCGGTGCCCACATCGATCATGCGCTTCGGCGGATTTGTTTTCCACGCGAGGACGCACGAGAGCGAATCCAAAAAATGCTTCACACGGATCGACTCCACATCCCGAATCGCGGTCAGGTTAAATTTTTGATTCCACTCCAAAAGTTCGCGCTCGTAGGTGTTCAAAGCGTTGACGTGTCTTTCGGTCAAATGTATGTTGAAAAGCGCGAATGCGTTGCGGGTTAATGATTCCATTTGGTTATTATAAAACAAGTAACACGGCATTAATGCCGCGTTACTTGTTAATTTTTGATTTGAGAAGTTTGCTGTTTGAGAGTATAGAAATGAATCTCATCCTTCATTCTTCAATTTTTTCTTACCAGCCTTCCCCAATTCTTACCGCATGTTTCTCCGGCAGACCCGCCTCACGGATTCGCTTCTGAACTTCCGGGATGTTGTACTCCACGCGGCGCGGAGTCCATGTCTTTTTTTCAGTATCATATATTGCGTATGCCGCGCGCGGATCGCGATCACGGGGCTGCCCCACCGAACCCGGGTTGAGGATCATCTTTCTCGATCCCAACTCGTAAGTTACATTCGGCGTAGTTTGATTAAGATTCACATGGTTATTTTTTTCGTTCAGTTCAAAAAAACATTGGACATGTGAGTGTCCCACAAAACATAATTGCGTTTGAAAATGATCGAAGTTCACCCGCGCAGAAAGCGCGTTCAAAATATATTCCCACAACGGGTCGCGCGGACTTCCATGCGCGAGCGTCACATCGCCGCGCACTTTTGCCTGCGAAGTCAACGTGCGTAAAAAATCCATGTTGGTGGCGGTTAAAACTTTTTCGTGGTGCACCAACGAACGGCGCGCATCCCCATTAAATATCTCAAGCGACATCTTACCTGTTACGCCAACATCATGATTGCCCATCATACACGTCAGGTTGGGTATCTCACTGATCTCCTCCACAACTGCATTCGGGTCAGGACCATAACCAACGAGATCGCCAAGACACCAGGTCTCATCCACCTGACCCGCATCCGCCAATACCGCTTGGAGAGCGGTGTAATTCGCATGAACATCCGACATAATCAAAACGCGCATATTTACTCCAACAACTTTAATATGTATTCGATAATCTTTTCAGCCGCTTCCGATTTGCTCATCAGCGGCAGAATCTCTTTTGTGCCATTTGCAAACAATAATGTTATGCGATTGGTCTCCACGGCAAAGCCTGCATCGTTTGCAGATATATCATTTGCGGCGATAAAATCCAAATTCTTTGACTGTAACTTTTCACGTGCATTTTCAAGCAGATTTTGACTCTCTGCCGCGAAGCCGACCACGACCCGATAACGCTTCTTTTCGACGCTCGAATCTGCTACTGTTTTAAGAATATCCGGCGCAGCCTCGAATTCGATCTGCGGGATGCCATCGCGCTTCTTCATTTTATCCTTGGCAACATTCTTCGGGCGGAAATCTGCCGCAGCAGCCGCCATAATTAACGCATCGGCTGATTCATTCAGCACCGCGTTGAGCATATCTTCCGCGCTGTTTACTTTTACCACGCGCGCGCCAATTGGCGGCGTTAAACTCGTGGGCGTGGTGATGAGACAAACTTCCGCACCCGCATCGAGGGCGGCTTGCGCGAGCGCATATCCCTGCCTGCCCGATGAATGATTCGTAATCACGCGCACCGGGTCGAGTGCCTCTTGCGTCCCGCCCGCAGTCACCACAACTTTTTTGCCCGCGAGTTTTTCCTTGCGCCCCAGCGCGATGCGGATGTGACCGAGAATCTCCGCGGGTTCGATCATTCTGCCCGCGCCGACCAGGCCCGAGGCGAGGTGTCCTTGCGCGGGACCGATCACAGTCGCGCCGCGTTCTTTTAATCGCGTGAGGTTTTCTTGTGTGGCAGCATGGTCGAACATCCCGCCATCCATCGCGGGCGCGATCAGCAGCGGACATGTTGCGGCGAGCGCGGTGATCGTTAATAAATTATCCGAAATTCCATTGGCAAGTTTTGCAATTGTGTTTGCGGTGCATGGCGCAATGACGAGCAAGTCTGCGGCTTTGCCAAGATTGACGTGTAAGACATGCGCCTCGCTGCCCCACAAATCCGCATCGAGATAAGCGCGGCGCCCCGTAACCGATTGAAAAGTAAGCGGCGTAACGAATTTTTCCCCCGCGCCGGTTAAGATCACATCCACTTCTGCGCCCGCCTGCGTTAATTTGGATGCAAGATCAGCGGATTTATACGCCGCGATTGAACCCGTTACGCCAAGCAGGATGTGTTTATCAGAAAGGATGGACATATCCTTTGATTATACTTCCATGCAGAAATAGGGAGGCTGTTTTGGTGTGGGGGTATATAAAGTGTTCACGCCTTTTGTTCAGGATTGCCATAGTTTCGTGTTGGAAGTATCAGCTACGACGATTTCTATTTGACTCCCCAATTTTTGTTTTGCAACAGAAAATTGATGCCGTAAGTTCTCTTCTTCTAACGACCCAAAAGCACCAACAACTACTTTTGTGCAGCGGCTTTTCAATATTGCTTCTACTATGTGACTATCTTTCTCCACTAAAGAACAGCCAAATGTAAAAATTGTCCCTTTACATTCTTCGATTCTTTTGTAAGCAAACCACAAATACGAATTGGATTTTATTACATTAAGTTTTTGTTCCCCCGTACCTTCTGAAATGCACATAGGAAATTTCTTTTGCTCAATATTTTCTTGAACTTTAGACAAAATTGGCTGATGGAGATAACCTTTTACTTTTTTAGCGCTATATCCATCTCTAAACAAAAACAAAGATCCATGAGGGAAAAGAAAAAGAGTTTTTCCAGTTTTTGCAGGATATGTCTTGTCAGGATCAAAAACTAAGTCTTTACCAAATGCATCTTCTCCTATCCAGTTATCTTTAAAACCACGCACCCAATATAACAACAAATCATAATTCAAAGAGAAAACGTGTGAGAATTTTTGCAAAAACGTTCTACATTTTTCAACTTTGCCCGCCACTCCTTCTTCTGGTTTCTGAAATCCAATAGGTGTGTAGTTGTTTTTTTTGCTAAATGAATCCGGATGAGATTTATGGATAGATTTGATCAATTGTTCCCTAAGATATTGAACTTGTTCCTTTAGATCTTGTATCAATTTGTTCTCAGGAGAATATTTGGAAAGAATATCTATAGCGTTATTGAGTTTTTGGTGAGCGACCTCAAAATCGAGGTTGCACTCATCTAATAAACTGTACAATGGCGAGATATTTTCGATTTCACATGAATCTAATAGCGTGTTCCATGAAAAACATTTTTCATGGAATGCTTTGTCGTAAGAACGTCCGAAACCGTTACCTAAAATCAAGGATTTATCGCCACTGCACTTTTCGAATTCTTCTTGAAAATCAAGCATACAAACCTCCTTTTAATATCCCAAACTTAGACATCTTCTCTTTTTACGCCCTCAAACCCTAAAATAAAATCCGCACCGTAGGCTTTGCTTGGCGTTTGAAATCCTGTTTTGTAATTGCCATCCAAAATACGTTTCATAATTTCCACTGAAGTTAATGCGGTCAAATAATAGGCTTCGGGAGTCTTCAGTTTTGCGCGCGCGGTTTGTTTGCCGTTCGTTACTTCGGCGATCAGCAAGCTAAATCCTTTTTCGTTTTGTTCGCGTGACGGACCCGATGGCAAAGTTTTCCCGATCAGCCATTTAAGGAAATCTCGCGCAGCGCGCGAATAAAGCAGCGGGCCGATAAAGCGCATGGCGCGCATCGAGTTGACCATGGCGGCGGGAAAGCCCATATACGTTGTGATGTTCGGAATCCCGGTGCTGTAATACCCCGTGCTGACATCTCCCCAGCCGACCGAAATCACGCGCGTTTTTCCGCGCCCGAAGTCGATCATCTTTGCATCCCAAACATTCGGCACGCTGATAATTTTTCCATCGCGGCGGATTCTTCCCTGACGCTGCATATTCTCGATGCCCGAGCGCGCCGTTCCGCGTGAGACTCCGCTGTCGATACCTTTGATATAAATTTCAAGGTGCGTTGCGTTTTCAATTTTGCTTGCAACATACGCGCTCAAACAATCCGATGGCACAACGTCAAAGCCGCCGCCGGGCAGGAACATGATGCCCGCAAGTTTTACTTCCGCGTCAGCATCCATCAACGCCAGCGCCTCGAAGCCCTCGATCTCGCCGCTGATATCCACATAATGGCGCTTCGTGCGCAGACACGCCTCCCCCATTTGGCGAAAGGTTAAGACAAACGGACCCGCGCAATGTAAGACCGCATCCACTTCGAGCAAAGCCGCATCCAGCGCGGATGAATCTTCGATTGAAAACGCGCGATATTCCAAACCAAATTTTTCGGCTTGCGCGCGCAACAAATTTTCATCACGCCCCGCGAGGAGCGGTTTCATTCCCTGCTTGACTGCCTGCTCAACAATTAAATTCCCCGTGTATCCGTACGAACCATAGATCAAAAAATTTTTCATGAGCGCTCCGTCCATACTGGATTTGCATATTTCTCTTTGACCAATTCGTCCGCGCGCGCCGATTCAGATGCGGAGAGTTCTCCGCGCTCGAAGTTGATTCCCAACTGCGCTTCAAACCCGCGGACAAAAGATTGCGCCGCCGTTTCCCAATTGACCTCGCGCCCCAAAATGGATTCAACTGTCGTCGCGCGGGTTAATAATCTTTGCGAAGCACTTTCTCTTGCTGATTCGTTTTCAAATACCAATCCCTGACAAATGCGAGTCAAATCGCCGCTCAATGGAAGCGAGCCGTGCTGCAATACGCCTTGCTTTTTCCGCGCTTGCGCCGAACCGATCAACTTTTTTGAGTTGACTGTGATTTCATACGTAGAGGGAACTTCAAAGCAAACGGGGTTTGTCGCACTGGAGGCGTGACCTACATCTTCTTTCATCTCAACGGGTAATCCCAATTCATGCATGGCAAACATCAACGCCTGCGCGAGTCGATTGTATGATTCAAGTACACCGCCGGATAAAGCGGATTCATCCGCGCCGCCGGTGACGGAATAGGTTAATTCATCGGTGTGCAGGATCGCGCGTCCGCCGGTCAACCTACGCACCACGTCCCAGCCTTTAGAGCGCAGCCGCTCAACATCTACATCTTTAAATGATTGCGCGTGCCCCAAAGATAAGCAGGCAGGCTGCCACGCATATAAACGTAACGTAGGCATCGCTTCGCCGCGATGGATATGTTCGAGAATGGATTCATCCACAGCCATGTTCCATGCGCCGCGTGATGGAGGTGTGTATAAAAGTCGCCAAGTGTTCATAAGTTTTCAAGAGTCTATCACAAGCAAAGCGGGGCGAGCAGTGTATAATTCTCTCGCTATGCCCATCTTAGATTCACACACATTGGATTTTTTCACGCGCAGCCCCGAGCAAACGCGCCGCATTGGAATGCGTCTCGGCGGCCATCTCAAGGCGGGGGATGTGATTTGTTTACAGGGCGATCTCGGCGCGGGAAAGACAACCTTCACGCAGGGACTCGCGCAAGGCTGGGGTTCGCAGGATTCTGTTTCAAGCCCGACATTTGTTTTGGTCAATATGTATCGCCGCGCGAATGGCGCTCAACTTTTTCATCTTGACGCGTATCGGCTTGACTCCATCCACGAAGCGGAAGAACTCGATTTTGATTCCATGCTTACCGAAGGCGCGCTGATTATTGAATGGCCCGAGCGTTTAGGCAATCTCATTCCCGAAGATCGTTTGCTGATCCAACTCGACCATATTTCGGAAGAACATCGTCAAATGCGCATTCATGCGCGCGGCAAACGTTATGATGAATTATTGGACGCGGTTCGCCAGTCCATGTTTGGAGCCTAAATGTTACTTGCAATCGATACATCCACCGCGCAAGTTGGCCTGGCGTTATATGATGGGAATCAAATTCTCGGAGAGATGACGTGGACAACACGCCAGCATCACACCACGGAGTTATCCCCCGCGCTGATCGGACTCCTCGCGCGCTCCGGCGTGACCATGGATTTGGTCAACGCGCTCGGAGTTGCCATTGGCCCCGGTTCTTTTACCAGCCTGCGCGTGGGACTCGCGCTCGTGAAGGGCATTGCGCTCGCGCGTCATATTCCCTTGATTGGAATCCACACGCTGGATATTATCGCCGCCGCGCAGCCGCTGGGAGAATATCCGCTGATAACGGTGATTCAAGCGGGGCGTAAGCGCGTCGCAATTGGGGAGTATGACAATATCGAAAACTCGTGGAAGTTTCGTGGGCAGATCCGCGGCGCGACGATTGACGAGTTGGCGGAGCAAATCGAGAGTCCGACATACATCGCGGGCGAGTTATCTACTGAAGACAGGAATCGTCTTTCCCGAAAAAAATCAAATGTGATATTGGCGTCACCTATAAATAGTGTGCGCCGTCCATCCATCCTCGCGGATCTGGCGTGGGCGCGCTGGAAAAATAATGATGTGGACAACGCTGCCGCGCTCGCGCCAATTTATTTGCACGTTGAAGGCACGCCGATTTCGTAACACAGCATTAATGCTGTGGCATTTTATATTATGAACTCACCTTACGAAAACGCAACTCCGAAGGAGTGGAATGATTATAGATTTGTGCAAGATTGATATGGCAACCCCGAAGGGGTGTCATGCTTTTCCGAGGCGAATCATGCCATCCCTTCGGGATTTGAATTTCTTGTGGCATCATTCTACAATCTTGTCATCCCTTCGGGATTGCAAACTGCATAAGGTGAGTTATGAATTATATAATCCGCAAAATGCTCGTGGAAGATTTGGAGCAGGTGGTTGCAATTGATCAGATTTCGTTTTCACTGCCGTGGCCCCCGCGCTCATATTATTTTGAAGTGACCGATAACCCCGCTTCGCGCTGCTGGATTGTTGAGCAGGATGGTAAAGTGATCGCGATGATGGTTGCATGGTTCATCGTGGATGAGATTCATATTGCATCCATCGCAGCGCATCCCGATTTTCGCAAGCAGGGAATTGGCGAGTGTTTGCTTGAACATACATTGCACGCTGCAAAAGAAGAAGGCGCGCTTACTTCATTTTTGGAAGTGCGCGAGAGCAATGACGCCGCATTGAATATGTATCGCAAATTCGGTTATGTCGAAAGCGGACGCCGCGAAGGTTATTATGCGGATAATGATGAATCTGCGATTTTGATGACGTTGACTATAAGTTGAAAGTTTGCAAGTTGAAAAGTTTAAAGGTCAAAGGTTTGGAGGAATATGTCTGCTGAAGAAAAGTTAGATCAACTTGCAAAAGAAATTTCCACATGTGAAAAATGCGCGCTGCATGAGTCGCGCAAAAAATCGGTGCCGGGTGATGGACCCGCAAATGCAGAGATCATGTTCATCGGCGAGGGACCGGGCTTTCACGAAAATGAGCAGGGGCATCCCTTTGTGGGCGCGGCGGGAAAATTTCTGGATCAACTTCTATCGCAGGCGAATGTGACCCGCGCGGATGTGTTCATCGCCAACGTGGTCAAATGCCGCCCGCCGGGCAACCGCGACCCGCTGCCGGAGGAACTCTCCGCGTGCGATGAATATTTGGAAGCGCAGATCAACGCCATCAATCCAAGTATCATCGTCACATTGGGACGTTTTTCAATGGGCAAGTTCATTCCCGATGTGAAGATCAGCGCGGTGCATGGACAGATGCGGAAAGTGGGCGAGCGTTATGTGATTCCCATGTTTCATCCTGCGGCCGCGCTGCATCAGCCGCTGCTCAAACCTGCTATTTTGGGCGATTTTTCAAAGCTGCCCGATCAATTAAATGAGGCAAGGGAAGCGATGGGAAAGCCGAAGATCGTTTTCAAGAAGAAAGAAGAAAATGTTGACGATAAGCCGCAGCAATTGAATATGTTCTAGATTACTCGTCTTCAAATTTACAAGAAAATCGAAAGGATAAAAAATGACTACAAAAGAAACTCTCATCAAAAAACTAAAAGATAAGACCGCCACAATCGCCATTTTAGGGCTTGGCTATGTCGGACTTCCGCTTGCTGTTGTATTTGGCGAAGCGGGATTCCATGTCACCGGTGTTGACCCGGATAAGCGAAAAGTTGACGCGCTTGCCAAAGGGCAATCCTATATTCCGGATGTCAAAACTGAAACCGTTGCCAAACTCGTCAGTAGCGGAATGCTCACCGCCACGACGGATTTTTCCGTGTTGAAGAATATGGACGCGGTCAGCATTTGTGTGCCAACTCCGCTAAGACAGACGGGTGACCCGGATATGTCGTTCATCATCTCCGCGACGGAAGAGTTGGGAAAATATATGCACAAGGGCATGGTGATCGTACTTGAATCAACCACCTATCCCGGCACTACGCGCGAAGTTCTGCTGCCCAAACTTGGCATCGAGCATGAACTCGTGGTCGGCGAAGATTGGTTCCTCGCGTTCTCACCTGAGCGTGTTGATCCGGGCCGCGAAGATTACACGACCATCAACACGCCCAAAGTGGTGGGCGGAATTACCGAAGCGTGCGGCGACGTGGCAACTGCATGGTACGAAGGCGCGATCAAAATCGTGCACCACGTTTCGACTGCCGAAGCCGCGGAGATGTCCAAACTATTGGAGAATACTTTCCGCATGATCAATATCGGTTTGGTCAACGAACTCGCGATCATGTGCGAACGTCTCGGCGTGGATGTGTGGGAAGTAATCGACGCCGCCGCGACGAAACCATTCGGCTTTATGAAGTTCACGCCGGGTCCCGGCTTGGGCGGTCACTGCATCCCGATCGACCCGCTATATCTTTCGTGGAAGATGAAATCGTTCAATTACAATGCGCGCTTTATCGAACTCGCCTCCGAGATCAATACCAATATGCCGCGCTATGTTGTTTCCCGAATTTTAGATGCAATGAATGATCGCAGCATGATGTTGAAGGGCTCAAAAGTACTTGTCCTCGGTGTGGCATACAAACCCGATATTGATGACGTGCGTGAATCGCCCGCCATGGATGTGATCGGATTGCTGAAAAAGAAAGGCGCCAATGTGGAATATCACGACCCGTTTATTCCGCACATTCATCACGAGTACGACGGCTGGAAAATGGACAGCGTGAAAGACATGATGGAATCCGTGAAGGATGCGGACGCGGTCATTATCGTCACCAATCATAAGGATTATGATTACCAAGCGATCATTGAATCCGCGAAGTTTGTTTTTGATTCGCGCAATGCAACAGGAAAACTCGGTAAGAACAGCGCGAAGGTGGAAAGACTATAGATGTCATTGCGAGCCGTTCTTTGGCGAAGCAATCTCCTATCATGCGGGGATTGCTCACCTGCACTGCAACAAACGCAGTGCGGCGCAAGTGTCGAGCAAAGAAAAAGAGCGCTCCTCGCAATGACAGAATGAGGTATCTATGTCACATTATTTAGTAACAGGCGCGGCAGGCTTTATCGGCGCGCGGACTTCGACAATGCTGATCGAACAGGGGCATACCGTCGTCGGCATTGATAACATGAACGACGCGTACGATCCGCGTATGAAGGAATATCGGCTTAAGAAACTTCAGGCGCTGCAAGGTTTTGAATTCGTCCGCGATGATATTTCTGATAAAGGCATCATCCATCGTCAATCTGCGATCGTCAATCGGCAATTCGATGGCGTGATCAATCTCGCGGCACGCGCGGGTGTTCGTTTCAGCGTGGAGAATCCCTGGGTGTTCCTTGAGTCAAACACGATGGGCACGTTGAACATGCTTGAGATTTGCCATCAACACGGATGCAAGAAATTCATTCTCGCGTCCACTTCAAGTATTTATGGTGAGAATCCAATTTACCCCACACCTGAAACTGCCTCCAGCAGCGAGCCGATGCAGCCGTATGCGGCAAGCAAAAAAGGCGCGGAAGTGTTGGCGCATTCCTATCATCACCTGCACGATATTGATGTGACCGTTGTCCGCTATTTCACGGTGTATGGTCCCGCCGGCAGGCCCGACCTGGCGATATTCCGTTTTGTACAGTGGATCATCGAAGGGCAGCCGATCCGCATCAATGGGGATGGAAATCAGTCGCGCGGATTCACCTACGTGGACGATATCGCGCGCGGAACCATCGCGGCGCTGAAACCGCTCGGCTACGAAGTGATCAATCTCGGCGGGCATGAAGTCATCAGCATTAATGGGCTGGTGACATTGATCGAAGAGTTGACGGGCAAAAAAGCGAATATTCAATATGGTCCGCCCAACCTTGCAGATATGTTCATGAACCAGGCGGATGTGACCAAGGCGCGCGAAATGCTCGGCTGGAATCCGCAGGTCAACTTGCGCGCGGGGATCAAGAATTTAATCGATTGGTATTACACGGAACGTACTTGGGCAAAGGATGTGTTGACGCCGTAGCAATCAAAAACTCCGAGTTCTTGAAGAACTCGGAGTTTTTGATTCTAACGATTTGGCAATATTGTTACAACAAAAATGCAATGCTATTTGAAAATTGCAGATGCTATAGTGGACGTAGTCAAAATTTGTTTCAAAGAGGAGAAGCATGATGAAAGCCTATAGGTCGATTGTTGTAATTATTTTGGTTCTAATGCTGGCTTTGCCAGCGACAGCTGCAGGTGCTGCAAGTGCATCCATTTCACTTACTTCGCCTACACCCAACCCAGCCATGATAGGCAGTGAGATCGCCTTTGACCTCGCTGTTTCTGTGGATGGTTTTCAAACGGGAGTTTCAGGGATCGATCTTTATTTGAACTACGATCCAGCCGTGGTGACGCCGCCCACAACACCCGGTGCAGCTGCCGCAGAAGTGCTGCCGGATTTTTTTGGCGTATCAAACTTTAGCATCAATGAAGTGCTGCCAGCTTCTCAGTGTCCGGGAGCAACCAAACCCTGCATTCATCTGGTATTGGCTGGACCTCCGCAAACGTCACAGATTGGTATTGCGGCGCGTTTCCATTTTCGCGTTACTGCGGTAGGAAGTGGAAGTGCTTGTTTTTCCATAGTGCAGGCTACCATGGTGGACGCCAATGGTTTTAATGTTCCTTACGTGAAGTCGCCTGGTGATTTGTGTCAAACCATTCAAAACCGCGCGACCACAGGCACTGTGTTGCGACAGGGTGTTCCCGCCAGCCCGAATCCGGGCGGTGGCACGCTTGCTTGTTCAAGCGTAACGGCAACTGGAACCTGGGTGTATGGTCCGGTGGTCACCAACACGGACGGCAATTTCAGTTTTACGAACCTGCCTGCCGGTACGTACACCTTCCGTGCAACCTATCCAGGATATTTGTCGTCTGAAAAAGCCGGCGTTGCCATTCCGGATAATTCGATAACGGGTAATGTTGGATCTACAACTTTGCGCGGCGGTGATGTCAATGGAGACAATGCCATCAATATTTTGGATATTGGCGCTGTCATCAGTAAGTTTGGCAAGACAAGCGTTGCGGTAAGGTCTGCTGGCGGAAATTGCACAACAGATGAACCCGCTGATATTAATGATGACGGCACAGTCAACATCAGTGATTTGGCAATTACCGCTGGAAATTGGGGAAAAATGGGGCCGACAGCCTGGCAGCCTTAACGGATAATTGTAGTTGCCTATCCCCGTCTTTATGAGACGGGGATAGGTGTAATCTTTCATTGCAATCTTCATGGAGTATTTTATGTCACGCAATTTATTTTTTATTCGAATTTATCTTGCCCTGATTATTCTGGCCACATCCCTGGTCGGCACATCGGCTTTGGCGCAGGGTGCGACAGTGGTACGGGTTGACCCGGCCGCTTCATCGGCGCAAATAGGCGATGTGGTAAATCTGCCTGTCAAAGTTGACAACATTACCAACTTCACCGCATTCGAAATTCATCTGTCGTTTGACCCAAATGTGCTGGAAGTGACCGGGATTACGAACGGCGGTTTTATCGCGGCGGATTTTGTCGCGCAGAATGTCTTTGATAACGCCGCCGGCACAATTGATTACGCAGTCGCGCAGATGAATCGCGCCCCGGTTCAGGGGAGCGGAACGCTGCTCACTATCGCATTTCGCGCCAAATCAGTTGGCACGTCAACTTTGACTGTGCGCGCTACACAGGCGGCCCCGAGCGGATTGCTTTTATCAGACCAGAACGGAATGGCGATACAGGCATCCTGGGTAAGCGGCACTGTTAATGTCGGCAGCGGTCCGACATCAATACCGCCAACGGCAACACCGCCGACGCCTGTACCGCCAACCGCAACGCCATCGGCTACATTGCCGCCGACTGCAATTCCATCAACGACAACGCCATCAACTGCAATTCCACCAACCGCAACGCCGTCAGCTCCGGTGACGCCGACCACAACAGTCCCTCAGACCTCGGCATCTGTTCGAATTGACCCGGCTGCGATTAACGCAAACGTGAACGATGCCTTCAATCTTTTCGTCAAAATTGATAATGCAGCCAAACTCTCTGCGTTTGAGTTGCACCTGTCTTTTGATGCGGGCAAATTGGAAGTAAGCGGCTTGACCAATGGCGGTTTTATCGCTGCTGATATTGTTGCACAAAACACTTTCAGCAATACTGCCGGCACAATTGATTATGCAATAGCGCAAAAAGACCGGCCTCTATCACAAGGGAGCGGGACATTGCTCACGATTGCTTTTCGCGCCAAAGCCGCCGGCGGACCTTCTCGTGTAGATCTGCGCGGCGCGCCGACCGCTCCCAGCGGATTGCTTTTGTCAGATAATAATGGCATGGCATTACCGGCAATTTGGACGCCAGGCAGTGTGACCGTATCTCAGGGCACAACTCCTCCACCTGTTACTAATTCGATTTTAGGAACGCATACCGTGCAATGGGGCGAATGGCTCTATTGCATCGGGCGCGCTTACGGAGTTTCACCCTGGGCGATTGCAGAAACAAACGGAGTAACATGGTGGCCCTATATCATCTACCCCGGTCAAAGGCTGACCATTCCCAATGTACGCTGGATAGATATGCCGTCAACAGGACCGATCTGCAAACCGCAATTCACCATTCCGCCGCAGGTTATAACGCCGCCCACTCCCACGCCTGTTGTGACTGTGGTGGTGACTACTGCGCCCCCCACGGCAACCCCTGTCCCACCCTCGACTTGCCGCGCTGTTTATGTCGTCCAGCCGGGAGATACGTTGTATCGCATCGGCGTCCGGTATGGAGTTAGTTACGTGGAAATTGCGCGCGTCAACCAGATTTCAAATTCATGGCTCATTTACGTTGGGCAGCGGCTTTGCATCCCATAGCCCGATGGAGAACTCATGTTTCGTAGCAACGCATTGACGATTCGCATGTGGTTCCTATCTATGACTGTCTTGCTGATAACGGCCTGCGCGGCCACCCCAATTGTTATCGGCTCTGATGTCAAAATTGAGCCGTCCGCTTCGTCGGTTCAGGTCAATGACACAGTGAGAGTGCCGGTCAAAGTTGACAATGTCACCAATCTCAGCGCATTAGAAATTCATTTGTCCTTTGATGCAAACGTTTTGGAAGTCGTGGAAATGGTTGACGGAAATTTTGTCAAAGCCGACTTTAGCGTGCAGAACACCTTCGATAACACAGCCGGTACGATTGATTATGCAATTGCGCAAATTAACCGCGAGCCGGCCAACGGCAGCGGCACATTGTTTGAGATTGTCTTCCGCGCCAAAGCTGGGGGCGATGCCCTCATCCGCTTTCGCGGGACGCCAGCCGCTCCCGCGGGCGTGCTGTTAGCCGACCCAAATGGGATGGCGATACAGGTATCGCTAATAGAAAATAGTGTCAGCGTAAAATAACCTACAGACCTCCGAGTTCATGACGAACCCGGAGGTCTTGATTTAGGGCGTTATAATTTCGCCCATGTCCCTTTTCTCCAAATTGACAAATGACCCGCTGCTTTCCAAAGTGCTCCGTTCCAGCGGAGCGTTGTTCAGCAGCAACAGCATCAGTCTGGCGTTGAGCGTGGTGCAAAGCATCCTCGCCGCCCGTCTGTTGGGACCTGCGGGATTCGGCCTCGTGGCAATCGTGATGAGTTACGCCTCCACGGTGAACGGCTTGCTTTCGTTCCGCATGAGTGAATTGGTTGTGCGATATGGCGGGGAATATCTCGAAAAAAATGAAAAAGAAAAAACCGCCGCGCTGATAAAATCCGCGTCATTGACTGAAGCGACGGTTTCATTATTTGCATTTGTATTTGTGATTCTCACCGCCTCGCTTGCATCTGCATATATCGCCAAGACTCCGAACACGGCCATGCTTTTTATTATTTACAGCATCGGCTTGCTTGCGAATTTCAACAATGAAACATCCACGGGCGTCCTGCAAATGCTGGATAAAATAAAACTGCAAGGTGTAATTAATTTTATCCAAAGCGTATTCACAGCGGGAATGATCGCATTTGCATTTTTCACAAACGGCAGCATACAACTTGTTTTATATGCGTATCTCGCGGGGAAAATTATTTTAGGTCTCGGCATGTTCTCTACGGCGTTTTTTCATCTTACAAAAAAACTTGGGCGCGGATGGTGGCGGGTGTCGTTGCGAGGAGCGTTTGTTGCGACAAAGCAACCTCCTGACAGCGATATTGATTTTCGTGAGTTGGCGCGCTTTGCGTTCACATCCAATTTGAGCGCAACTGCAATTTTGCTTTTCCGTGAAAGCGAAATTCTTTGGGTGGGATTTTTCCTCACCAGCGAAGCGGCGGGATATTACAAAGCCGCGTATGCAATTGTCAGTTTGCTTTCGGTTCCAGCAAACCCGTTTATTCTCACGACCTATCCAGAGATCAATCGCCTCGTTGTACAAAAATCGTGGAGCCGCTTAAAAGATTTTCTTAAGAAGATCACAACAGTTGCCGCAGTTTACAACCTTGCTTTGGCAGCCGGATTTATTATTTTCGGGAAATGGCTCTTGTCCATTTACGGCGAGCAATACACTGCCGCATACCCTGCATTGATCGCGCTATTGATTGGCTTCACATTCAATTACACGCTCTTCTGGAATCGTCCGCTGTTGCTTTCACTTGGCTTGCCACAGTTTCCGTTGCAAGTTACGCTCGTCTCGGGCGTTGCAAAACTCGCGCTCGCCTTTCCGCTTGTTCCGCGTTTTGGGTATATTGCTGAAGCCGCGCTGTTATCTTTTTATTACATCACATCCGTGGGCGCGATTGTCTGGCGCGGCGTGAAAGAGATAAAAACAAGGATGAATTATGAAGGATAAAGGATGAAGATTGCTCTCATTACAAACTCGCGTATTCCATCATTAACTGCAAACTCGATTCAGGCGATGAAGGTCGCGCAGGCGTTAATGCAATTGGGGAATGACTTGCGGATATTCGCACCCGCGGAATCTGATCCTGTCCCCGAGTCGACTCTGCTGAGCCATTATGGTTTACGCATCGCGCCGCCCATCGAGTTGATACCTTCTATCAAGATTCTTCGCCGCTACGATTTTGTCATCCGCTCCCAAGTTGCCGCTGAAAAATTTGGCGCGGAATTAATTTACACTTGGCTGCCACAATCCGCTGCGTTTGCGTTACAGCGAAAAGATCCTGTCATATTAGAAATGCATGCGGATGTTGCTGGACGAATGGGCGCGTGGTGGTTGCGCCGTTTCTGGGAATTACCTGGTCGCAAATTGATGACTGTTACAAATCGGGCATTAAGAAATGCATTAGAACGCTCTGCCGAGATAAAGTTCCCCGATAAATCCGTGTTTGTCGCCCCGAACGGCGTCGAATTGGAAAAATATCAGCGCTTGCCGAATCCAACCGAAGCGCGACATCAATTAAATCTAAAAGAAAATCTCACCGTTGGATTCACAGGTCACATCTACCCGGGGCGCGGCGCGGAATTATTATTTGAGCTCGCACAACAAATGCCCAATATAAATTTCTTATGGGTCGGCGGCACACCTGAGTTGGTCGAGTTCTGGCGCGGAAAATTAACCGAAGCGCAAATGACCAACGTGACGATGACGGGTTTCGTGCAGCACGAACAAATCCCGCTGTACCAAGCCGCGTCGGATATTTTGCTCATGCCATACAGCCGTTCCATCTCCGCTTCAAGCGGACAGGACATTGCCGAAGTCATCAACCCGATGAAAATGTTTGAATACATGGCGTCGGGGCGCGCAATTGTTTCAGCGGATTTGCCGTCAATTCGAGAAATATTGAATGAAGGAAATGCGGTGTTATGTGAACCAGGTGATGTTGGAAAGTGGAAAGTGGAAATTGAGAAACTGCTCGCCAATGAATCTGATAGATTCGCGTTAGGCGCTCAGGCGCGGAAAGATGTGGAGCGCTTCACATGGGTTGAACGCGAAAAGCATGTGATGAATTTTTTTCAGGCGGATGATATGAAGGAATAAAAAAGAGACTGCAAAGTCTCTTTTTTATTCCTTGTTTACTTATTTCCTTGTTTACTTATTTCCTTGTTTACTTGCTTACCTTCCCCCGACATTCCGCACATGGACATAACGCGCGCAGATAATGCCAGTTGAAGATGCCGTAGTCGTGACCATCTTCCCAGACGATGGTCAGCGCGTATGAGCCAACCGCAACGACATTCGTGAGCCGCGTGGCGGGCGAGTCTTCCATTTGTCTGCTGAATACATCTTCGTCCGGTTCGGATTTCATATTTTCATGTCCGCCGCGGCATGAGGCACATGGGCATGCCGCGCGCAATAATCCAAAAGGATAGATGCTTGTGTGTCCATCATCCCATGTGACGGTGAATTCTTTTTTGCTTTTGTTGGCATTTACGCCGGTGGGTCTTTCAGACATTTTAACCTCTTGGAGTCCGAAGTCTCCTGACTTCGGGAGTTGATATTTTAGCCAACGTCAGGAGACGTTGGAGTCCGGCGCGTTTTAGGAACTTACAAGTTAAATGCTTGCACAAAAAGCAAGGATTTTTAACACAAAGGACACGAAGGTCACAAAGGGGAAACCTTTGATTTGTATTACTTCGTGCACTTTGTGTCCTTTGTGGTTAAATCTTTTGGTTGTCGAGCCTGTCGAGACATTCGGCTTGTCCGAGTTAGGGTGAAGGCACAACGGACAGAAAATCTGAGGCAGCCCAGCCTGCGCGGGTGTCATCGTACGGCGCGACGAGATACCACCAGATGTGGTCATCTGCTGTCTTCGGGCCATCGCGGACGACAAACACTTCTGATTCGCCGCCGTAGAAAACTGTGTCTGAGTTCAATCCAGGCGCGGAGCGGATGCGCAGCCCTTCGCCGCCTGTTCCGCTAATCTGCACGTAAGCGCTGAGGCCAATTGTATTCGGGGCGAGTGTGGGCGTGGCGTTCGGGTCAACGGGCGGGAGCAGCGTGGCGTTGGGTGTATGCGTGGGGGCGGGGATCATGGTCAGATCGGCGGGAGCAAATCCGACTTCGGGAGAGAAGCGCGGAGATGTCCAGCCGATGAGGATCAGCGTGGAGATGAGTAAAATCCCCGCGAAGGCGATAATCCCGATAATGACGAAGCGATTGAGGTAAGGTTTTAAATCCATAGGTAAGCTGAGACCTGACAGGTTTTCATAATATTCTGATTAACCGGGTTGATTTTGATTCATTGAATCCTGCTCAGGCTGTGCGCTAATAAAACCTGTCAGGTCTTTTCCTTGTTAGGGCTTGTTTGGATTTTTCAACAAATATAACGCATCTTCGGGCATCAATACTTTCAATGCGCGATGTTTGATGCTGATATTTGCCTGGCGGCTGCCGAGCGCGGGATCGCCGTCCATTTGAATGGCGAAGGGCGCATCCGATTCGATCCGCGCCGAGCGAAAGGGTAACCGGCGCGCTTGATCCGATGTGAGATGGCGTCCTGATGCGAGGTCAAACAAATGCCCGAGCGCGTCCGCGAGATTTTCTCCGCTTAAGAGCCACATATCCATCTCGTTATCGTCGAGCAGGGCATCGGGGGAGAGCAGCGAAAATCCGCCCGCGTAGTGACGGATGTTGGTTGCGACCGCGACAACGTAACGCCCTTCCACCAGTTGACCATCGGCATAAATGCGCAGGTCGAGTCCCTTCCAGAAAGTGGCTTCGAGGATCGTGGTGACGAAGTAATGCGGGACATGTACGTGTTTGAATAAATGCCGGCGCGGCTCAACCTTGTTCACGGTTTGCGCGTCCAAGCCCACGCCCGCCCACAACAAAAATGGGTGGTCGTTGCACAAGCCGACATCCACATACTGCGGTTCGACGTTTGCCATTTTTTGGGCGTTCTCTTTTAAGACCCACCAGTTGAAAAATCGAAAAGATTTTTGGCCCTGTTCCATCGCCCAGACATTCGCTGTGCCGGCAGGGATCACGCCCAGCGCGGTCTCTGAGTCGATCAGCCCGCTGGCAACTTGATTGATCGTGCCGTCGCCGCCGATCGCAAACACGGCATCATAATTTTCATGCGCGGCTTGATGCGCGGTCTGTGTGGCGTGTGTACCGTTCAATGTCTCGGCGATGTCAATGCTCCAGCCTGCTGCCTTAAGCGGAGTGATGATGCCGCGCACAAAACGTTTGACCGAGTATTGTCCCGCTGCCGGGTTGTAGAGGAGAAGTCCCTTTCGCATGGTGAGATTATATCGTAGTGCGTGGGGCGTGGAATTTTCGAGAATGATATAATTTCTTTAATGGATATTCAAATCAGTAGTAGGAGAAAATAACATGCCAATTTTATCCATGTTTTATGGCATTATTGTCCGTATGTATTACACAGACAATAAGCAACATCACGTTTCTCATATTCACGTGGAGTATGGCGACGATAAAGCTGTTTTTAGCATTGCAGACGGGAAGTTGCTCGCTGGAAAATTCCCTAAAAACAAAACCCGTCTTGTACAGGCATGGATTGAAATTCGACGCGAAGAATTAAACGCCGATTGGACTTTAGCCATTAAAGGGGAAGAGGTCTTCAAGATTGACCCGTTGAAATAGGAGTAAAAATGAATCCTTATGTTAAATCCATACAATTTCAGGCTAACTACTGTCTGTTATTGACATTTGAAAACAGTGAAAAGCGCATTTTTGATCTTAAACCATATTTTGACAAACCTGTATTTGCGCGATTAAAAAATATTGTTTTATTCAAAACTGCGCGTGTGGTATCCGGCTCGGTGGAGTGGCAAGGTGAAATTGACTTGAGTTACAACACGCTTTATCTTGAAAGCAAAGCGGTCAAGATAACCCAATCTCAACGCAAACCAGCTCGCGGGCAAAAAAAGACGCAAGATGTGACAACGGCAGTTTTTCAGAAAAAGAAACTTTCCAAAGCGCGTGTTGCGGTGAAGTAGGAAATTAAAACAGAACGCTCAGGCTTGAAGGCTTGAGCGTTCTGTTTTTGTAGAGGAGAAGTCTCTTTCGCACGATGAGATTATACCGTGAGGCGGGATGTTGAATTTTCGAGAATGATATGATTTTTAAATGCTGGTGCTTTTATTTTCAGCCTTTCCCCAGGCAATGTCAATAAATTAATCACGGCGGTTGTTCCATTGATATATTAATCATCTGGAATAACCGCCGTGAAAAAAATGTGGGCGCTGAGGGACTCGAACCCCCGACCCCCTCGGTGTAAACGAGGTGCTCTAACCAACTGAGCTAAGCGCCCAACGACCCGCATTATAGCATGTGATTGGCGTAAAGGGAAATTTATTTGTCGTTCAACCTATGGCTTATAATATCAAGACCTCGTGTACTTCAATTCCAAAAAGCAGGATTACAAGGGGTGTGAGTTTGTAACCGCCCGCCCGCTACATTGAAACACACTTGCATCCCGGGTGTGTTTTTGTTTGAGGAGATTTCATGCATAAACTTCTTGTCTTAACCAAATATCCTAATGAATACCGAATATGGATTGAAAAAGCGAATTTACCTGATCTGGAATTTGTTTCACATCCAACCGCTAATTGCGAAATTGCATTCGGCGAACCGAATCGAATTCGGGATGCGCTGGCGGCGCTGCCCAATCTAAAATGGGCGCAGTCCATCTGGGCGGGAGTGGAACCGCTGCTGGATATTTCCATGCGCCAAGATTACACCCTCACCAATGCGCGCGGAGTCTTCGGCGGGCTGATGTCTGAATTCGTATTCGGGCATTTACTATTTCACGAGAAGAAAATCGGACTCCATTTGCAGATGCAAAAAGAAAAGCGCTGGGACCACGCGGATAGCGGTATGCTGCGCGGCAAAACTATCGGCTTGCTGGGAGTCGGCTCCATTGGCGCACATCTTGCGGAGATGGCAAAACATTTTGGTATGAAAGTTCGCGGATATACACTAGGGAGTGAGACAAGTAAACAAGTAGACCAGTATTATCACGGTGATCAATTGCTTGAATTTGCCAGCGGGCTGGACTATCTTGTCTCTGTTTTGCCGAGAACAAAAGACACCAATAAAATTGTGGATGAAAATCTATTGAACGCTTTGCCGCCTCATGCGATCTTTATCAACGTCGGGCGCGGAAATGTGGTGGATGAATCCGCGCTGATGGATTCGCTCAATCAAAAGAAAATCGCCGCTGCGGTTTTGGATGTTTTCGAGAAAGAACCGTTGCCCGAAGATCATCCATTTTGGTCAACGCCAAATTTGCAGATGACTTTTCACACTGCCGCGTTGAGTTATCCCGAAGACCTTGCGAAAGTATTTATCGAGAATTACCGCTTATTCGTGCAAGGCAAGCCGTTGATATATCAAGTTGATTTTGAGCAGGGATATTAAAAGATTTATACACAAAGGTGAAGGTGATTTGTACGTCTTTTTCCTTCGTGGTTACAGGTTTTTGGTTAAAAATCCCTTGCAACATATCAGCGGACATAGTAAACTTTACATTATGAAAATCAAACCTGACTTCCCGATGGTGACAATGACCATGGCCATGCGCAGCATAATGCGAATGGAAATGTTCTGCCGCGTCGGGAAAGCACGTTAGGTTATAAATCACCTGAGTCAACGGGCTGTCCATTTCGCGGACAGCCCGTTTTTCTTTTAGCGAGTAGAGAATAGTTCTTCCCCTCCACTCACTAATCATCTAATCTCTATTCATCTACTCTCTGGAGTTTCACCATGACCGAAAACATATTAATCGCAGTCGCCTGGCCTTATGCCAATGCGGAAATTCACGTAGGAAATTTGACCGGTTCACATTTGCCCGGAGATATTGTCGCGCGTTATCATCGCCTGAAGGGCAACAAAGTGTTAATGATCACCGGCACGGATTCGCATGGCACGCCCGTGACCATGAGCGCGGATCGACTCGGCAAGCCGGTTGAGGAAGTCTATAAGTCTTATCACGAAGGCTTTATCGAGTTGTTCAAGCAGATCGGCATCAGCTATGATCTCTACACATCCACGCATACCGAGAATCATTTCAAGGTTTCGCAGACGATGTTCCTTGCGTTGCAGAAGAACGGATTTTTATTCACCAAAGTTGAACCGCAATGGTTTTCACCTGGGTTGAAAAGATTCTTGCCCGATCGTTACATTGAAGGGACTTGCTATATCTGCGGTGATGAAAATGCGCGCTCCGACCAGTGCGATAAGTGTGGCAATGTGCTCGACCCGACGAAACTCGTCAACCCGCGCTCGAAGGTCGCGGGTGATGCATCTTCGCCGGAACTGCGCGAGACCGAACATTTTTATATTGACTTCTCCAAACTCGAAACCGATGTTAAGAATTATCTCAAGGAACGCGCCGAGCACATGCGCGATACGGTGCTGGGCGAGTCGCTGCGCAAGATCGAAGCCGAGGGACTCAAGCCACGCGCCATCACTCGCGACCTCGATTGGGGCATTCCCGTCCCTGTGGCGGGCTGGGACGGCAAGTGTTTGTACGTCTGGTTCGAGGCGGTGATCGGCTACTTGTCCGCACCCATTGAGTGGGCGCAGGTCGCGGGTCAACCGGAGGCGTGGCGCGATTGGTGGACGAATCCAGCCGCGAAGCAATTCCATTTCATCGGCAAGGATAATATCTTCTTCCACACATCTTTGTGGCCCGCCGAGTTGATGGGCGTCGGAAGCGCGTTCATGGAAATTTTTGCAGGTGAGGAAGTTCCGCTGACGCTGCCGTATGATGTGCCCGCGAATCAATTTATGAATCTCGAAGGCAAGAAGATCAGCGGTTCGCACAACTGGGGCGTGTGGGGACGCGACGCGCTCACGCGTTTTGATCCGGATGCGCTGCGTTATTACCTGACCGTGAATATGCCCGAGAGCAAAGACAGCGATTGGGATTGGGCGGAGTTCGTGGCGCGCAACAACAATGAACTGGTCGCGACGTGGGGCAACCTCGCGAATCGCGTGCTGGCATTTTGTTATAAAAATTGGGAAGGCTTCGTGCCGAATGTGGATCTATCCACATTGCGTGATGCCGATCTCGAATTATTGAAGACCATCGAAAACGGATTCAACATCGTCGGCGCGGAACTCGAATCTGTGCGCCTGCGCTCGGCGCTAGGTGAAGCGATGAAACTCGCCACTGTTGTGAATGTGTATCTCGATGTCAACGCGCCGTGGAGCGCGTTCAAGACCGATAAGGATGCGGCCGGCAAGACCGTCTACACCGCGTTGAAGGCGATCGACTCGCTTAAGGTGATGTTCTCGCCGTTCATTCCCTTCACTTCCGAACGTCTGCATGTATTCTTCGGCTACGAGACTCCGCTCTTTGGTGAACAGTTTACTGAGACCGTCAAGGACTCGCTCGGCGAGCATACAGTGCTGAGGTATAAAGGTGTTGAAGGTTTGCAATGGAAACCCAGCGACTTGAAGCCGGGACAGAAGTTGAATCAGCCCGCTCCGCTGTTCAAGAAGTTGGAAATTGATGTGATTGATGTGGAACGCGGAAGATTAGGCAAATAACCGAGGTTTCCCATGTCTCTTGTAACTTATGAAGGCGTAGTTAAAGACGGAAAGATTATTTTGAACGAAGAAGTGATATTGCCTGAAAACGCGAAAGTCTATGTGATCGTCACAAATGAATTTCGCATAAAAATTGACAGAAGCAAACCAGCGCAAATGCTGTCACCTCGTTTAGCGCGGCGCGAAGATGCAAAGAAATTTAAGATGAGGGTTACGAAAACAAAACGAAAGTGATTTAATCGGATTCGGCAGGAGATGAATCTCCGCCTGTGCAGCCCCCTGTGGGCAGTGCGTGGAAATCGGTTCAAATCGACTTGTGAGTCCGCAGGACTTCCATGAACTGAGCAGTGGGATTTATCTCCGCGAATGCCCGCTCCGCTGTTCAAGAAGTTGGAGATCGAGGTGATTGATGTGGAGAGGGGCAGATTGGGGAAGTAGGAAATGAAAACTCGGATGTCAGAGCGACATCCGGGTTTTTTTATTTGCCCTGTGGGGTGTAGCAGGGGAAGCCTCTGTCGCACTCAAAAATCATTCATTGAATCAAAAAGAGCCTGACGCTTGCGCATCAGGCTCTTTTTTTGTGGATTAGTTCAGAACGGTGACGTTCGTCGCCTGGGGACCCTTGGGTCCTTTTTCGACAGCGAACTCGACCTTCTGTCCTTCGGTCAGGTTACGGAAACCGTCGCCCTGAATGGCGGAGAAGTGAACGAACACATCCGCGCCGCCTTCGCGCTCGATGAAGCCGAAGCCCTTATCCCCATTGAACCACTTTACTGTACCAGTTATACGATCAGACATTTTTTGCCTCCTTTGGCAATTGAAAAAAGAATTTTGTAGGTCAATCTGTTTGTTCCATCGGAGGATTAAACAAAACAGCCCACGGTCAAACCGTGAGCTGTTGATGTTATTCAAACCAACGTAACTTACCGTTTTCCTATCTGGCTACAAAGATAACACAGTAACCTGTGCGAGTCAATCAAAAACGGGCAGCAATAATTAACTTCTTTTTTTCATAGTGTATCCTCAGAGACTGTTTCTTAAAGGCTTTTTTACCACGGAGACCACAGAGATCACGGAGAAAAATCTTACCCGCAGGGGGCTGCGTCAAAAGCCTATGTGGACTCCGTGCGCGAAGCGTCCGTGGTTAATGCTCTTTCTTAAAGCAGTATCCAGGCTTAAGAAACGCTCTCTCAGGTGACAGTCACCTTGAAAGTTGTTCCTTTGCCCATTGCGAATGTTCTTTGATAAGCGGTTCATCGTCTTGCTCGGCTTGTCCTAAAACGGGCAGGTGAATTTTATCTTTGCTGTTACCAATAGCCACGGCGAGGTTGCGCAAGTATCCGCGCCGCTTGGCACGTTTGATGGGACTCTTCTTGAAGCGTTGATTAAATTCGGCGGGGGT
>VFKN01000036.1 GCA_009885525.1 Anaerolineaceae bacterium
AAGTGCTTGGCATCATCGGGCGTAACGGCGCGGGGAAAAGTACACTGCTAAAGATCCTCTCGCGTGTGACCGCGCCGACTTCGGGCAAGGTCAAGGTTAAAGGAAGAATAGCCAGCCTTTTAGAGGTGGGAACCGGCTTTCACCCTGAGTTGACTGGACGTGAGAACATCTACTTAAATGGCGCGATTCTCGGCATGAGCCGCAAAGAGATTGACCGCAAATTCGATGAGATCGTGGATTTTGCCGGAGTAGAAAAGTTTATTGATACCCCCGTAAAGCGCTATTCAAGCGGAATGTACGTCCGTTTGGCGTTTGCTGTAGCTGCATATTTGGAGCCTGAAATTCTGATCATAGATGAAGTGCTGGCAGTAGGAGATGCGGAATTTCAAAAGAAATGCCTTGGAAAGATGAGCGATGTGGCACACGAAGGCAGGACGGTATTGTTTGTCAGTCACAATATGGCGGCGGTAAACAATTTATGTAACAAAACCATATTTTTAGCAAAAGGACAAGTTATATTAAGTGGGTTTACAAAAGACGTTGTTACGAAATATTTAACAGAAGCAGATACACAAAAAGCCACAGACCTCGAGTTCAAAGAAAAACATGTTGGCGATCAATTCGTCAGGCTATTAAGAATAAGATTCGTTGACAATGAACACAACCCATTAGTTCATTTTGTCGTGGATAAACCATTCGGCGTAGAAATTTCTTACGAGATCATTCAAAGTGACACGCATAAACCAGTGCCCAACATATTTCTCCAAACGAGAAGCGGAGAAAGTGTATTTCTTTCAATAGAAACACTCAACAAGGGAATATTCGAAAACGGCATCTATAAATCAACTGTATGGATACCAGAAAACTTGCTCAACAACGACGCCTACAAAATAACTGTAGGGATTACAACTTTAAATCCTGTTTTCATTCACTGCACAAAAGATGTATTCTTTGAGGTGGAAGATAGTCTAACAGCGCCAACAAGGGGTGATTACAAATTTCAGATGAGCGGGGTCGTTAGGCCACTTTTGCAATGGGAAACTATCAAGGAGCCCTCCTAATGTTTAAAAAAAAATTGTCATTTTTCACCTCCCTGCACAAGCAATTTACTTTATTAGATATGATTTACAGGCAAACTCAACTGCAAGTTGAAATTGAGTCAAAAAAATTCTTACTGCTGGCAAATCAGGAATTGGAACGACTGCAAGATTCTCCTAAACTTCAGGATAAAAAAAACTTAGTTCGATTTGGACACAAAATATTTTCGCAAAACGACGAAGATGGAATCATAAAAGAAATATTCCAGCGGATAGGCATTACAAATAAGGTATTTGTAGAGTTTGGAATTGGAGATGGGCTAGAAAATAACACGCTTGCCCTTTTGTTTGATGGATGGAAAGGCTTATGGATTGACGCAGCCCCTGAAGTAACGGAAAAAATATCAACTAATTACAAATTACTTATAGACAAAAAACAACTAACCTTTATTCAGGCTTTTATTACAAAGAAAAATATCAATGAAATAATCTTATCCAACATTACTGAAAATGAAATAGATTTGCTCTCAATAGATATTGACGGAAATGATTATCATATTCTTGACACGATTACAGCAATTATCCCCCGCGTGATTATAATTGAGTACAATGCAAAATTCCCCCCTCCCATCATGTATTGCATGGGGTATGACGAAGAACACACATGGAAAAACGACGATTGTTTTGGGGCTTCACTGAAGTTTCTGGAGGTTAAATTGCGTGAAAAAGGTTATTACCTTGTAGGGTGTAATATCACTGGCTCAAATGCTTTTTTTGTAAAAAAAGACCTGATTGGAGATAAGTTTTTACAACCATATTCGGCTGAAAATCATTATATGAAAGCCAGATATTATTTATCTGGTTTAGCCTCCGGACACACACCGTCTTATCAGACCCTAAGTAAATCCCTGGAATAAAAAATACTTATGTCAAACAATAACGAAAACCAAAAAAAAGTAATTATCGATTTAGGCTGCGGCGGAAGAAAACACGAAAACTCCATCGGCATGGACAATGTAGCACTGGACGGTGTTGACGTAATTCACGACCTGCTGGATTTCCCCTATCCATTCGACTCAGAATATGCAGATGAAATTATTCTGAGTCATGTATTGGAACATTTTGAATTCACAGACATCGTAGCAATCTTAAAAGAATCTCACCGAATTTTAAAACCAAATGGGAACGTCACAATTTCTGTTCCGCACGCTTTTTCAGTAGCATACTTCACTGACCCAACACATAAAACATCCTTTACATTTGAAACCCTTTACTATTTTAGTGAACAACATCGCTTCAACTACTATAAAAATTCAGGAAACCGCTGGCATGTTCAACGGATATGGGGTTCCGTCAATCTTTTTAATAATCACTTTTATGAAACCACCGAAAAACAAAAATGGCTGGAAAATCAAGCAACGCGTGCCTTACGATTTATATTACGGAATTCAAAAACAACTACAGTACCCGACCTGATTGTCAAAAGTTTCCCGTTTTGGTTAGTAAATATTCATGGGAAACTTTCAAAAATAAGTAAATGAAAATTGCCCTTTATCACAACTTAACATCTGGCGGCAGCAAGCGTGAAGCCTATGAATTCTCGCGCCGTATGGTCAAAGACCATACCCTGCACGTATATTCCCCGTCCACTGCGGATGAGACCTTCCTGCCTCTGCATCAAATAGCCCATCAGACTTTTACCTTTCCACTCACGCTTAGTAAACCACTCTCCATTCGTCTGCCGGGGCTGCGCAAATATCTGGACCTGGGCAATTTATTTCGAGATATGGAAAAACTGCGTACTTTGGCAAAGCAAGTCGCCAATAAAATGCATTCAGAAGGCTACGATTTTGTTTTCCTGCATCACGACAAACTTATCCAAAGTCCTTATTTACCAACCTACCTGCAAATTCCAACCTTCTATTATTGCGCCGAACCCATGCGGCAGTTTTATGACCCGCCGATCATCCGCGCTTACGGGGTAGACAGTATCTCAAGCCGGATACAAAAAGCATGGTATAAACCCGCAGAGCGCTTGGCAAATTCAGTGATAAAAAAACAGGATTGGAAAAATGCGCAAAAAGCAACTCATTTACTAACCAACTCTTATTTTTCAGCCGAAGCCATCTGGCGCGCTTATCACCGCCCGTCTCAAGTCGTTTATTTAGGGGTCGATACAGATAAGTTCCGCCCGCTCGATCTGCCGCGCCAAAATTATGTACTCTCAGTCGGCGCGATCTCTCCCATGAAATGCTATGATTTTCTGATCGAATCCGTCGGGCGGCTGCCAGAATCGCAGCGCCCGCCGCTGGTTTTGGTTGGGAACACAGTATCAGAGGGAGAATCTAAATATTTGCGCTCACTCGCTCAATCCCGCCAGGTGGACTTAAAGATTTACAAGAACGTTTCAGAAGACGAACTGGTGCGCTTCTACAATGAAGCCGCCGCTTTTATTTACGCCCCCATGCTCGAACCCTTTGGGTTAACTCCGCTCGAAGCGATGGCTTGCGGAACACCGGTCATAGCCATAAAAGAAGGCGGCCCGCGCGAATCTGTACTGGATGGGCAAACGGGTCTGCTGGCAGAACGCGACCCCGAAGCCTTTGCCCACGCGATCGCAAAAGTATTAAACGATAAGACTCTGGCGCGTCAATTGGGCGGGCATAGCCATCAACAAGTATTGGATTTTTGGACATGGGAACATGCCTATCAGCGTTTGATGAAAGCCGTTACAAATAAATTCGCAGAAACAAAAATGGCGGGTCATTAAAATGCATATCTTGTACGTTGAATTTGGCTACCCTCACCCGCACGGCGGCGGCGGCGCTGGTACTTTTGTGCAACTCGCCGGGCGGGAATTGGTAAAGCGCGGGCATCAAGTCAGTGTTATTGCCGCGCATTGTCCGCAATGCGGAGAACATCAGGAAGATGAAGGGGTGGAGATCTACCGCCCGCAAAGTACAGGTCCGCTGCATTGGTATGCCAGCCGCGTACCTTTACTCAAAATACTTGCGATGACGATTCGCACATTAGAAACCGGTTGGCGTGTCGCTCGCCAGATCGATCAAATCCACCAGCGCCAACCGATCAACTTGATCGAATTTTCCGACTGGGGCGACGTATGGCACACCTTGCGTCACACGATCCCTTATATCGCACATCTACACGGCTCACGCTACACATTTTTACGAATGAGCGGACGCCCCACAAACAGCGGGGATTGGCTGGAACGCAGGCTGGGCTTGTGGTGTATCCGTAAGGCTGACCAAATCATTTCGCCCTCGCAAGCCATGCTGGATGCAGTACAGGAAGAAGCGGGGATAAAATTCCCCGGCGCGATAGTAAAACCCTACCCGCTCGATCCGCGCCTGCTGGAAATAACCAACGCGGAATCTTCATCGGGCAGGCAGAATACTGCGAAGACAATTTTTTTCGCCGCCCGAAACGACCCCGTCAAAGGCGGAGATGTTCTCATCCGCGCCATTCCGCCGATTCGCCAACAGTATCCGGATACAAAATTTCACTTCTTCGGCTATGAACCCACACCTGAATTGAAAGAAATTGCGGGGGACTCAGCCGTTTTCAAATCCTTCCTGCCCAAAAATCAACTTTTAAAAGAATATGCCCAATCAGATATTTGTGTAATTCCATCCTTTTGGGATAACTCGCCCAACACAATATATGAAGCGCTGGCGTCTGCCAAACCAGTTATCATATCAAGAGCAGGCGGCATGCCGGAATTAGTCATTGAGGGCGAAACCGGACTTCTGTTCAACTCGGGTTCATCCGCGCAACTTGCCGAAGCCATTAAATCCCTACTCGCCAACCCGTCCAAAATCTTATCCATGGGGCAGGCGGCGCGCAAACACATTTTGTCGATTTCAGAGTTGTCAAAAGACGTGGATCAACGCGTTGAAATGTATTTGAGAGTATGCGCGCAGTCAAAGATCAAACATAGCATAAGGACAAATTGAAATGTTGAAAAGAATCATCAAAAACATACTGGGCAAAAACAATCTGGAATTAAGCCGCTTCTCTGATAATGACAGGCGCTACGCAATTTCAAAAGGGTGGGAAAAATTTTCCTGCAAAGATTTGCAAATTGCACATGCAATATCTTACGAAGGTCACATTAATATTAGAGAAGCAAAATTTTTGTTGTCACTTGTAGAACAGACAAACCCTGAAGACACAATCATAGAAGTTGGCACTTTATTTGGATACTCTACAAACATTTTGGCGCTTGGCAAAGCAGAGTCACAAAAATTGATCACGGTGGACAATTACATGTGGAACTCTCTGGGCATATCAGCAGAAACACATAGACTAAGCACATTTGCCATGCTGCAGGATGCCCGGGAAAATCACGGTGTAAAAGTTGTATTTCAAGATAAGGATGAGTTCTATAAAGAATATCAAGGAAATGCGCCGGGACTGTTTTTTTGCGACGCGCACCATGATTATGAACCGACGCTTCGCGACTTAACATGGGCTCGAAAAATTGGCGCAAAAATTATTTGCGGGCATGACTACAATGAGGAAATATTTCCCGGAGTTGTTCAAGCAGTCAATAAACTTGGCGGGGCGAAAAAAATTGTAGATTCATTGTTCGTTCTTTAGCCATAAGACACTACAGCAAAAATTTCTGCGCCACAGGCACATCGGTTATAAATTGGAGTAATTCTTGAAAGTATTGATTACGGGCGGCGCGGGTTATATCGGAAGCCACACAAACAAACTTCTAAACCAAAAAAAATACCAGACCATAGTGATCGACAACTTGGAAAATGGTCATTTAGAAGCCGTAAAGTGGGGTGAATTTATCCATGGCGATTTGGTTAATATTGAAACCCTTAGAAATGTTTTTCAAAACCATCAAATACAAGCGGTATTGCATTTTGCTGCTTATGCTTATGTCGGCGAGTCTGTTTCCAACCCTGAAAAATATTACCTGAATAATTTGTCCAGCACGCTTAACCTTTTGAAGGTAATGAAAGAGTTTCAGTGCAACAAAATCGTCTTTTCGTCAACCTGCGCTACATATGGAAACCCCGAATATATACCCATAGACGAAGACCATGTTCAAAATCCGATCAATCCTTATGGACGAAGTAAGTTGATGATCGAAAAAATATTAAAAGACTACAGCGACGCGCACGGATTAAATTATATAAGCCTGAGATACTTCAACGCGGCTGGCGCGGATATCGCAGGCGAGATTGGCGAAGACCACGACCCGGAAACACATTTAATTCCGTTAATCCTAGATGCCGCGAGCGGAAAACGCAACGATATAAAAATTTTCGGGACAGATTTTGACACTCGTGATGGAAGCGCCATTCGGGATTACGTGCATGTCACAGACCTTGCCGAAGCTCATTTTTTGGCATTGGAATATCTCGAACAAGGCGGAAAATCAGATTGTTTCAATCTCGGAAATGAGCAGGGACACTCCATCCTTGAAGTCATTGAACGGGTAAAAACAATTACCGGCCGCGATTTCAAGGCTGCAAAAGTTGAACGGAGAAAAGGAGATCCCTCGGTTCTGATAGGAAAAGCGGATAAAGCCAAACGCTTGCTGCATTGGGAACCAAAATATTCCGATCTGGATCTTATAATAAAAAGCGCCTGGGATTGGCATCAAAAAAAAATAAAAATAGTTGGGTCAAGAACACTAAAGCAGAAAACCTCCGTGATTCTTGATCTTGGCTGCGGCAACGCGAAAAAAATAGGCGCCGTTGGCGTTGACAATGTATTATTACCCGGGGTCGATATCGTTCATGACCTGCTCGATTTCCCCTATCCATTTGAAGATGCCTCGGCGGATGAAATATACTTAACCCATGTGATCTCGCAATTTTCTTTCGACGAAACTCGAAAGATATTAGGTGAAGCATACCGCCTGCTTAAGCCGGGCCATGTGCTTTATATTCATGTTCCGCATGCTTATTCGGTTTCCGGCGTAATAGATCCTACTCACCGTACATTGTTTACATTTATTAGTGGACAGTTTTTCGATCATCGTGCCGACAAGGCATATTATCTAAAACTCAACAGCCGCTGGGAATTGAGCGCAACGACCGCACACGTGACCCTTTTTAACTGGAAGAGATATCGCATGAGGAAAGTTGATGTTTGGATTAGCAGTATTATTGCCCGTCTTCTAAATTGGCTGCTAAAACAGCCAAATTTTCCGGGCAGTGCAGATATTCTGGCAAAGATACTGCCGGTCTTTTTTGTAGAGATCCAGTGGCAATTACGCAAACCGACATTATGATTATTATTCCCTTCAACACTACAAGCCATACAAATAATGCATATCCTTCTCGTTAACCGCTGGTATCCCCCACATACCGGCTTCGGCGGTGTTGCTGTATATAATTATTATCTTGCGCATGCGCTCGTAAGGCAGGGACATCGCGTCACCGTATTGGCAGCGCGCTGGTCAAAGGATATACCAGCGCCTCACCTAGATGGCGAAGTACGCGTGGTCCGATTATTCGCACCCGAATGGTCGCGGCTTAAACGCCTGCCTGTTTTGGGACGCTACACCCGGCCGCTACAACAATATCTTTACAGCCTAAGCGTATCCCGCGCCATTGACCATATGACTGGAGTTGACCAGCCGGACATAATCGAATTTGCTGAGATTAACGCAGAAGGGTATTCCTATTTACACAAAACCCGCCGCGCCCCTGTTGTAGTCCGCTGCCATACGCCTACATTTGTACTCAGACAATATTACACTCGCGAAGAAATGAATTTTGATACCGCTCTCACAACACAAATGGAAAAATTTTGTATATCAACAGCAAACGCTCTAACAGCTCCCTCCGCAGATATGGCACAGGTGATAGAAAATTCATGTTCTTTAAATGGAAAAACGATTTCCATCATCCCAAACGCGCTGGATATCAGACCATTTACACAAGCGGGAAACGCCCAGCGACACCCCGCACAAGAAATCACGATTCTGCACGTTGGCAGACTGGACCGCGTAAAAGGCATCGAAACATTAATACAAGCCGCAAAAACAGTGGTCATGCAAATTCCAAAAGTCCGTTTTATCCTACTAGGCGGAGGCTCTGCCAGTTATCTCGAAAAAATTAATCAATTAATAAATGAGAATGGCATCAAACAGGGGCATTTTCAACTTTTGGGTGATGTGAGTCAGGATGACCTGATTGCATGGTATCAAAAAGCGGATATTGCAGTGGTGCCGACCATGAACTATGAGAGTTTCTCTTATACCGTTGCCCAAGCCATGGCGGCAGGACTGCCAGTAATTGCAAGCCGTATTGGCGGAATCTCGGAAACAACAGGTAGTGAAAACGCGGCAATTCTGGTGGAAGCAGGGAATGAAAAACTACTTGCCAACGCGCTAGTAACCCTTTGCCAAAATCCTGAGATGAGACAAAATATGGGGAAGGCTGGCTTATCGCGGGCGAAGTCATATTTTTCTGATGATATTGTTGCTGAAAAGACGCTGGCGTTATACCGCACACTGGAAGGCAAAAACTCATAAACCATGCGAATTCTATTGATCGCCTCCCGATATCTTCCACATCACGGAGGACTTGAAAGTGTAGTCTATCACCTCGCGGAAGAATTCAAAAAACAGGGAAACACAGTGCAAATTGTGACAAATCGCTACCCACGCACATTACCAGCCAAGGAAGAAGTGAATGGGATACAGATAACAAGGTTACACTTCCTTTTGCCTGACATTAAGTATTTACGGCATGCCCGTTTGGACTTGTGGCTGGCGGGTCTATGGTATCGCTTTCGTACGCGGCAGATTTTACGCCGCATCATCCGTGAATTTCAACCCGATGTTATCAACAATCATTATTTGAATGAAGTTGCCGAATTCACGCCGTATTGTCTGGCAGGCTTGCCCACTATTCGCTGGATCATCTCGCTGCATGGCGGTGATGTAGATGGGGAGCCCTTACTAAACCGTACAAACAAAGAACGATTTGGCAGGCTTTCTCAGCAGGCAAATGGATTGACCGCCTGTTCCAATTTTTTAGCGCTTCAGGCTCAAGCCCTTGAACCTGCGCTACAAGAAAAGATAAAGGTCATTCACAATGGCGTAAGCGCGGAATATTTTGCAAATGCCAAACCTTACTTAAACGATCATCCTTATATTTTTGCTGTGGGGCAGCTGGCGCCTCATAAAGGTTTTGATTTATTGATTGAATCTTTTACCCAGGTAGCGGGCAAATATCCAAACATACAATTATGTATCGCGGGAGACGGAGAGGAAAAATCTGCGCTAGAAACTTTGATTCGCCGGAAAAATATGGAGCAACGCGTTCAATTATTAGGCAAAGTAGATAGGAAAACCGTTGCCTCCCTCATGGCAGGGTGCATTTTTGTGGCGATGCCCTCGCGCCGTGAGTCCTTTGGCATTGTCGCGTTGGAAGGGATGGCTGCAGGAAAGCCTGTGTTGGCGTCAACTGTTGGTGGGTTGCCTGAATTTTTACCGGTTCCGCCAAATCGTCTGGTTACTTTAGAAGTGAAGGCTTGGATCACAGTGTTGGATGAGTGGATGGCGTTAGCAACGACCAAACAATTGAAGGCGGACTCGAATACGCACGAAGCCCACAAACGCGACTGGTCCAATGTTGCCGAACAGTATTTACGAATTTACAAGAGCGTCCATTTTTTGGGGTTGCCAAAATAATTAACCAATGAATTTAAAAATTTCCAACTGGCGGATTGCAAAAATTCAATATAAACGGGGAATGTTGCGTGCCTTGTATCGCATCCTGTTTCATATTGCCTATTTTTTTTCGCCAGCCTGGGCATTTAATTTTATTTTTCTTACACTGCCAGAAGAATTGATCCCTGAGATTTTAAGAAAATTTGGCGCAACAATCGGCGATGACACGACGATTATGCATCCGCTGCATATACATAACATGGGCAAAAATAAAGCGGATCACTTCTCAAACCTTACCATTGGCGACCACTGTTATTTGGGTCCTGATCTTTTCATAGATATTCAAGATCGAATAACAATTGAAGATCGAGCAACCATCTCCATGCGAGTTTCTCTAATCACACATATGCATGTGGGGCAAAGCCCCCTAGGAGAGAATCATTTTCCAGCTCAAAACCACCCCATCATTATTCGAGAAGGAGCCTATATAGGAACCGGCGCAACCCTATTGATGGGTGTTGAAATTGGCGAGTGTTCAGTTGTAGGAGCTGGAAGTGTAGTCACCTGTAATATACCCGCACATTCTGTCGCCGCGGGCATCCCTGCCCGCCATATTCGCAAACTGGAACAAGGATAAATATGGATAAAAGTCAAGCCGGTGAAGATTGGACGGATTTCTACAATACAGATATTGTTTCATGGTGCGATCCTAAAAAAGTCACCGTGGAACGTTTTGCTGAATTTGCCGGGTCGGAATGGATACAAAAAATATTGCTTTATACAAAAATAAAACCCGCGGAAGAGGTACGCATATTGGAAGCCGGATGCGGAACTGCATTTTATAGTTTGGTATTCGCATTGATCGGTTTTAATGTAGAAGCCTTTGACTACAACCCCGGCGCGCTTGAATTTGCAAATAAACTGGAAAAAATTGCCCGCACAGCAAACCCTGAAATAAAAATTCAAACGCATGTCGGAAATTTACTGGATATCCAATCACAAACAAACACCTATGACCTGGTATTCAATCAGGCGGTGCTGGAATATTTTCGCAGCCCCGAGGAAAGAAAAAAAGCAATTTCTGAAATGGTCCGCGTCACCCGCCCCGGGGGCTGGGTGGCGATTATTGTCCAGCATACCGGGCATCCCTTTCGAAAATACTGGGAATGGCTGGGCTGGCACGGATACACCAACCAACCCCCGGTTGCATTACAAACCCCCGCCCTGCTGATCGAAGAATTAAAAACACAGGGGTTGATAGATGTAACGACTGACGGTATATATCCGTGGAATTTTTTTTTCTTCTGGCCTTCCTGGCATCTACGTTGGAAGTGGACACGGGACATGGTTTATTACCTGGGGCGAATATTAGACCGCTATGGTTATATGCCACGTGCATTAAGTTCAAAACTCGCCACACAATTTCTTGTTGTAGGGCGTAAACCATGAAAATAGCCTTTATGCACTTCTGGACACTACGCCTGCCGCGGGGGGTAGAAACTTTAGTCATCAGCCTAGCCAATGAGCTGTCAAAACGCGGGCATAATGTCAGCATTCTCACCGCACAATCCGACCGGCAGCCTTTAGTCACCCCGTTACCAAGCGTGGCGGTCAAGAAGTTTCCCACTTTTCGCTATTACGAATCTGCCACAATTGTGCCCTTTTATACATCAGATCTAATACGGGAAAAATATGACGCGGTAATCACGTTCTTTGCAGACTTTGGCGAAGGCTGGGCATTACAACTTGCCGCGCCGTTTACAAATCCAAAACATGTCCTATATTTAACCTTTCCCTACGAGTCTGCGCCGCATCGTTACAAGGCCTATCAACACTGGCAATGGGGCAAAAAAGCGGAATATATTCTCGCGGATGCCGAATACACTGCAAAAGGGGGCGCGTTATTTTTCAACCGTCCGGTCACCAATCTGCCCAGCGGCACTGACCCTGAACGCTTCAAACCTGATGCAAACCTGCGCGCCCAAATGCGAAAGGAACTGGGATTTAAAGATAACGATCTGATATTGCTCAACGTGGCGGCGCTGGAACAACGCAAAGGCGCCTGGCGCGTTATTGAAGCCCTGCCGGAAATCCAAAAGCAATGCGGAAACATTCACTACCTGATTCTTGGAGACGGCCCTCAAAAAGAGCCGCTTCAACAACGGGCAGCCGCATTGAACGTAACGGACAATGTGATCTTCGCAGGGACAACCACCAACCTGCAAGCCTACTACAACGCTTCTGATATCTTCGTAATGCTCTCAGATTCAGAAGCGGGTTCGATCGCCTGCCTCGAAGCAATGGCTTCAGGGCTGCCCGTTATCGTAGCTGAAAGCGGCGGGTTCCACGAAGTGGTCACGCCGGATTGCGGCAAAATGGTAAACATCGAAAAACCGGAAGAATTCATTGAAGCGGTCAAGATATTCAACACTGACGTCAATCTCCGCCTTAAGACGGGTTTGAACGGCAGACAAAGAATCATCGAAAATTTTTCGTGGCAGGCGCTTTCAGAAAGGTTAATTCAAATAATACATTTGGGAAGTTAGAAGCTAAAGTAATTTAGGATATCAAATTTTGCAAAAACTCATAAAGTTATTTAATTCCGGTGAACAAATACCTTCTTTGTGGTTAGCGGTTTTCCTTTTTTGTATTATGCTAACCGGCTTCACAGTCCGTATATATAACCTGCCCCAAAGGGGAATGATCTCCCGTGATGAAGCCTGGTATACATACAGCGCTCGGGGGCTGCAATCAAAATTGCTTTATTGGTCTTCTCAAAAAGAAACCGTTCTTCCGGACACGGATTATAAAAAGCCGGACTTTGAAAAAATCAGCAGCAACAACATTGAAGGAAAACCAACTTATTTGGTTATCCTTTGGTTTTTAGGAAAAATTCGCGGGGTATGGAGTTACGAAAATAGTTTGGCGCTTTCACTCACGGCTGGCTTGATAAACATACCGGCCATCTATTTACTTTCAAGAAAACTACAATTAAGCGAGGTAACAGGACTGCTTGCCGCGCTAAGCGCCTCGCTTTCATTTACCAGTATTTACTTCTCACGAATTGGCTATCCCCACGCATTACTAATTACTGTTTATACATTTGCATTATTGTTATACCTGCACGCGGACTGTAATAAACCTTTATCATGGTCACTATTTGCGGCAGGTATATTACTGGGTTTCGGGCTATCCATACACATGAGTTTGGTTTTCGCCATACCGGGGTTATGGATCGCTGAAGTTTATCGGCACAGAAAATATTTGCGCAAAAACACGGGGACATTAATTCGCCGCAGTTTTCTTTGGGTCGCGGGAATTTTACTGGTTCTATCAGGGTGGGAACTTATATACTGCATCACGCCTTATCTATTCGGGAGCGGACCGGGGGTTACATCACTTTCCGGTTCATTTATAGGTGACTTAATAGGACATGCCGAATCTGGCGGGAGCAGTTCCAACCCCATTAAAAATATTCTATTTTATGGATTTGCTTTATTAGGCTTGGAAAGTCCGCTGTCAAATCTGTTTTTGGCAGTTGGAATAATCAGCATATGGCGCGCAAAAGTGGAAAATGAAAGCGGCAAAACGCTATCCCTTTTATTTGCCTCATACCTATTTTTCCTTATCATTTACCCAGCTCAATATGGTCGGCAGATAGCGCCTTTAATGTCCATCTGGCCTATATTTGCAGCGGTGGGTATCACATCATTCATCAAAATACTGAAAAAACATTTTGTTATTTTTGAAAAACGCATATTCGCAGTTGCCGCGGTCATACTATTAATTTGCCTGTGGAATATATATTGGGTTTATCCAATTCTTGAAGCTAAATCCACTGGCTGGGTAAAAACCGCTTATTGGCTTAAAACTCACACCAGAGCGGATGAACGAATCTACACTTCTGAGATTTCAGATGCAGCTATATTGAATTATTATCTCCCTGGAAGGGTTGACTATTGGGCAGCAAACACCGATGAAGCCCCAGCCAATAACAGCTGGTACGTAAACAATCCCACCGCGCGCTTTACCCCCGAATGGAAAACCATTACCTCAGTGATTGGCAATCAACAACCGTCTGTTATTGAAAGCGACCCGTGGCTGATCTTGCGCCCACATTCCGTAATGAGTGGTAACTGGCTATTAATTCCTTGGTGGCGTTGGAGTAAGGCGCCAAAGTCTTACCAGATCGGGGTTGATGATGTCGTATCCGTGTATAAAATAGAATAGGTAAAAATTATTACAATGACTATGGCTAATTTATATGAATATTAATACGATAAGAAAAGAAAAAAATCTGCTTTTTTTATTGTGGCTTATTACACTTGGAATCGCTGTTTACTTGCGCTCAGTCAACCTTAATTTCGGGTTGCCTCAACGGCTTCACCCCGATGAATGGAGTCAAGTGGAAGTTGCCTGGCGTATGGCAAACGGAGATTGGAATCCACATTTTTTCCGCTACCCTGCCGGACATATGACTTTGCTGGCGGCAATCTATTTTATATGGTCTTTCTTTTCTCATCTTGAATTATTTAATTTATACCTTGCAGCCCGTTGGGTAAGCGTTCTTTTTGGAACACTGAGCGTGGTGCTAGCGGGCGTATGGGCAAGCCGCCTTTGGAAAAATAATTGGGCAGGATTAACAGCGGGCTTGTTTGCGGCATTTAGTTGGACCTGGATTGAACAATCTCACTATGCTGTTGTCGATACTCCATTAATGTTTTGGAGCGGCTTGGTGTTATTTGCGTTGTCAGAGTCACCGAATAAGGCGGGCTGGCAATGGCTGGCGACCCTTGCGCTTGGTTTTGCGGTGGCTAATAAATACACGGCAGCGCTGCTTTTTATTCCTTTTTTTATTTCATTTTGGTTTGAAATTCTGCCGGAAAACTCATTATCGCAAGCGTCTCATCGCTGGGTTATTGGGATATTATCAAGCATCGGACTAATAAATTTAGGGCTATTTACAGGACTGGGTATTTGGCAAAATGAAATATTACATTGGGCTACCAGCCTAACCAGCGATAATCATCTTGAAAAAGAATATCTCAATTTATACAGCCAATTAACCGCACTAAATGGATTAACTGGAATATTATTTTTTGCATTGATCGGCGCATTATTGCGCTGGCAAAACTGGAAAGTATGGGCGCGGCTCTTTCATCCCAAGCCTTATTTTTTATTGCTAATAGCGCTCGGGGTGTTTGTGCTTTTATCGCCGTTTACGTTAATTGAATGGCGGCAAAGCGCGTAAAATTTTTTTTATGAATACCGCCACATGCAAATTGGTTCTGCTGCGCAGTATGCTGAAGAAGGATTCGTATTCACACAACTGAAAAACACCTCCGACTCATCTTCTTTCGCCGCTTACATAGCATTATTCATTTCAGAGTGGGGCTGTCTTATTTTGGCTCTAGCGGGGTTGGGTTCCATAACATTAATACGCAGAAGGTTTGGTTTTGGGTTTGCGCTTCTCCTATTTTTAGGGATATACATCTTCAATATTGGCGCTTGGGTAAACTATGCAAATCGTTACGCCTTGTTGTTGTATTTACCATTGGTCATACTGGCGAGTGGCGGTTTATGGGTTTGTATGCAATGGCTATCTCGCAAGCAGTCGTCTTGGTTTATACCGGGAATGGTCTTTCTGATAATATTAACTTTATGGATTCCTGTGCAGTCAACTTTTTCCGCTCTGGCAACATTTCGTCTTCCTGATACACGGCAGGTTGCGTACGAATGGGCGCTTGAAAATATTCCCGTCAATACGTATATAGCATATGACAATTACACACCCGATTTTAGAGCCTTCTCCTCCTTGCCCTATAAATTTTTAGAGGTACCCAGCTATATTTTGCTTGAATATCACCCACTCAAATTACGCGAATCTAAAATAAATTACGTGATTACATCCTTCAACCTTGAAGATTCCGGCGCAGTATTTTCTATTGACGCAAAAATTTTGCAGGAATTCAAAAAAAATTACGGATTATTAAAAGTTTTTCAGGCTGAGACCGGAAAAACTCGCGGTCGTACCATTTGGGTTTATCAAGAAAAATAATGACAACTCCTATTTCTTTTTCGGTTCTAATTTGTACCTATCAACGCCATCATCTTTTGGACAAAGCGCTACGCGCGCTCTTGCTCAACACGGAAGAAAAACCGGATCAGGTAATCATTGTAAATGGCGGTGATGAGCATGCAAATCAGGTAATAAAAAAGTATCAGGATATTTCGGGCATACAACTAGAATTTATTCAAACTGAAAATAAAAACCTGGCAACCAGCCGCAATATCGGACTTGCCCGCTGCAAAGGTGAAATTATTGCCATGACAGATGATGATGCCGAAGTTTTTCCAGATTGGGTTAGCCGGATGAAGAAAGCGCACCAAGAACATGTTGAATCTGGCGCAGTGGGCGGACTTGTGCTGGGTAGCAATACCGATACGCTAGTAAGTCGCGTTGCAGACGCCATCGCATTTCCGGGTTGGAGTCACGCTCAGGCAGTCCGCACATTGCCCGGCGTAAATATTTCATATAAACGAAATTACATTGAGAAAATCGGACTGCAAGATGAAACGCTTTTTCGTGGTGAAGATGTAGACTACAATTGGCGCATTCAACAAGCGGGGGGCACAATATGGTTTGACCCTGCGATCAAGGTATACCATCACCATCGTCCCACCCTGCAAGGCTTTCTTTATCAACACTATATGTACGGAAGAGCCTATTATCTTGTACGTCGTAAGTGGACTGATATGTACTGTATTTACCCGCATCATATTAGAAAAATGCGTGATTTACTCAAAGGCTTTAATTTTTTCATCGCCCTCTTTTACCAGCCCTTTCTCTCGGCTGCGCGATTGGCCAATTATCTGGATTGGCTCTTATCTCTGCCCTTGCTTTTTGCGGCAGGCATTGCCTGGCGATGGGGAATGATCAAGCAAAAAATATCAAGCTAAAAATAATGACCGCTCAACTATTCTATGGTTTATGAAAAAAATTATTCAATTACTATTTTCTTTTCTAATTCGCATCGTTTACCTTGGATACAAGGCAGAGGGGTTGAATGCATTGCTTCTATTCCTGCCCGCCAAAATGATACCGGATCTTCTGCGTAAACACGGCGCAAAAATCGGCGCTGAGGTGGAGATTCACTCACCGCTCATCATCCACAACGCCAGCGCCGAGCCGGGCAAGCATTATGCCAACCTAAATATTGGAAATGGGTGCTACATGGGGCGTGAAGTATTTCTTGACCTGAAAGATACCATCCTCATTGAAGACCGCGTAACAATCTCTATGCGCGTCACATTGATCACGCACACGGACGCCGGACGCAGTCCTATCTCGAAAAGAATGCCGGCCAGCCAATCGCCCATCCACCTTCGCCACGGAGTCTATATTGGCGCGGGAGCCACCGTTTTACAGGGAGTGGATGCAGGAGCAGAAGCGATTATCGCAGCGGGCGCATTGGCAAGAAAAAACATACCCGAACGCTCAACTGTAGCGGGCGTGCCTGCGCAAATATTATTGGCGGAAAAAAAACCGAAATGATCGATATTCAACTGATCTTTTTTATACTAGTCGCCATTGGCATGTTATCCGTGCTGACGGCGGGCAAACGTAAGTTACAGGTAGGGTTTTCCCTGGCAGTTATGCTGTTGAGCGCGGGTTATCGCCGCGCATTTGTGAGCAGATACATAGAAATACACCCAGCAGAAGTCGTATTTTGGTTTTTAGCGGTTCTGTTATTTGTTCAACCCAGGCAACACAAAGGACAAATTTCTAATCCATACCATTTGCCAAAATGGCTATCGGTATTTATGATCTTTTGGCTGTGGGGCTGGGTTATAGCGATCTTCTCAAATTTACAACTGGACTTGATCTTCAATCAGTTCAAGCCATTCTTGATCTTACCCGTGATCTTCTGGTTAACCTGGAAATTATTAAGAGAACCCAACGGCATCTATGTATTCTTGAGGACATTCTTTATCGCAGGCACACTGGTGGCTGGAACCGGATTGTTTGAGTACTACTTCCCCGGGCTTGCAGGCCGCATTCCCGGCTTTTCAGCGAGCTCATTCTCGGCAGATATTAGCGGATTTATGCGCGCGCGGTTCTCTTTCTACGGCTCCCCTACAGCGACTTTCATGCTGGTTATTACAACGCCACTAGGGCTTGCGCTCTGGCATCAAGCAATATCGCCCCGTCAAAAGTTTATGCTCCTAACCGGGATCGCAATACAAATGCTTGGCATTTATATTGGCGGCTATCGTTCGATGTGGCTGGCAATGGGGTCTGAAATTATTCTTCTCGTCATGTTATATCGCGGTGTTTTTGTAGGGCTATTTGGCCTCATCCCCCTCGCCGCTGTATATCAATCACTGCCAAGTGAGGCGCTGCTACGCCTATCCACCTTATTTTTGGCCGCCGAGGGGCACGCAGTAGATTCAAGTGCAATAAATCGTTTGAACCGCATTGACGACGCGCTTGCCATGATTCAAAGAAACCCCTTTGGGTCTGGCTGGGCATCCAGCGGTTGGACGCATAACGATGTGCTGCAAATTGCGGTTGACTTGGGCGTCATTGCAATTCTTATTTTTATTGTGGCATATCTCACAGTAGTATTCCGTCTTGGTAAAAAAGCGCTCTCTCTACGGAAAGCGCGTACTCATGCGGATTTTCAAGTCACCCTTGCTATTTTACTGGGATTCATTGGCAGCGGTTTTCTATATGTTTCCCAAGGAGTCACATGGCAGATATTTCTTGTCCTGCCCGCCTGGTTGATCTGGGCGCTCGCAGAATATTGGACCGCAGAACCGCCGATTGTCACCTTACAGGAAAATATAAATGCAGCCCAAAATATCCGTACTACTCCCCGTTTTCAACAGCGCCGCTACAATCTGCGCGACCCTCGAATCAATCCGCTGGGCGGACGAGATCCTCGTCGTTGATTCTTTCAGCGCCGACGGTACATTGGATATTTGCCGTGAATTTGGCGCAAGAATTATCCAGCATGAATACATCAATTCAGCCAAGCAAAAAAATTGGGCGGCGCCGCAATGCAGCCATGAATGGGTTCTGCAAATAGACGCCGACGAGACGCTTGAAGAAGGTTTGAAAGAAGAAATACTAAAATCTGTTCTCCTAGCAGGAGAAGATACATACGCCTTTCGGATGCCGCGAAAAAACTTTGTGCTGGGGGTATGGTCAAAACAAGCTGGTTTATATCCTGACCATCAGACACGCTTATTTCGGCGGGATCAAGGGAAATGGATAGAACGCGAAGTTCATGCTCACGTGCTGGTTGCAGGAAAAATTGAAACATTAAAAGGAAATATCCTGCATCAAGGAATGCCTCATCTGACCAATCAATTAAGAAACCTTGATCGCTACACCCGCTATGAAGCCGACGAACTTAAAAAGAACAATAAAAAATTTCACTGGTCGCGGCTTTTTATTTTTCCTTTTCTCGTTTTTCTGCACCGTTATCTTTGGCAACAGGGCTGGCGCGATGGTTGGCGTGGTCTTTTTATTTGCACTTATCTGGCCGTATACGCCTTCTTTATGTACGCCAAATTGTGGGAAATGGAAGAACTGGGTTTGGAACAAAGCCCCAAATGAAAAAGATTGCCTTTATAGAATCAGCCAGCGAGATGGGCGGTGTGGAATTCAGCACGCTGTATTTGGCGGCACACCTGGACCGGCAGAAATGGCAGCCGGTAGTCATCTGCCCGCGGGAGGGGATGCTTGCGTCAGCCTGCCGCGCAGAAAATGTCGAGGTGCAGATCATCCCCGCGCCGGAGCTGCTCCCCACCAGCATCCGCATTAATCTGGCAGACCTGCGCATTCCAAATCCGTTTGCGTGGCTTTGGAACATGGCAGTGCTTTGGCGCGGGGCAAATATGCTGCGCGGTTTTCTTGCGCACACCCATCCCGAACTTATCGTCACCAAAGGAATGTCCGCGCATTTTTTAGGCGGGCTTGCGGCGCGGCTTGCAAAGATCCGCTGTGTCTGGCATGTGCAGGATTTTATTTCGGAGCGCTTCTTCGGGTTGTATCGCGCGGTCTTTGGGCTGGCTACATCCATCCTGCCGGATGAGATCGTCGTGGATGGAAAATCCATTGCCAACCAACTGCCTGCACGGGTGCAAAAAAATACCTTCGTGATCTTAAACGGAGTGGATATAAACATCTTCCGCCCGAATGAAAACGCACGGACTGCCCTGCGGGCCGAACTGAATCTGCCGCCGCAGGATCTGATCATCGGGCACGCAGCGCGCATCACACCGTGGAAGGGGCAGCATCACTTGTTGGAAGCATTCGGCAAAATCGCGGCGAAATATCCAAACATCCGGCTGCTGTTGGTCGGCGCGGCGATCTTCGACCATGATGATTATGAAAAGCAGCTGCACACGCGCGCAAAAGAATTACACCTCGCAGACAGAATTACCTTCGCCGGATTCCGAACCGACCTTGCGAACGTGTTGAACGCGATGGACATCTTCGCCTATCCTTCTGTTGAAAAAGATACCAGCCCGCTAGCGCTACTCTCTGCGCTGGCTTGCGGTTTGCCCGTAGTTGCATTTGATATTGAAGGTGTGCAGGAAGTGCTGGGCACAAGCGGAATGATCGTGCCGGTGCGCGATGAAAACAAACTGGCAGCCGCGCTGGAAGTTTTAATAAACGACTCTGCGCTGCGCGAAAAAATGAAAAACGCCAGCCGTGAAAAGGCTTTGGAAAAATTCAGCCTCGAACAATATGTGCGCAGTATGGAAAAAGTTTTTTTACAGGAAATTTAATGCGTATTTTTTTTGTCCATACCGGCAATGAAACCTTCACAAAAATAGACCGCGATCTGCTGAGTAAATCTTTTGAGGTGGAAGATTTTCACGCGGCGAAAAAATTCCCCGCGGAGTTTTTGAAATACTGGCGCGGGGTGAAACAATGTGATGCCGTCTTTTGCTGGTTCGCAAGTTGGAATTCGTTGTGGGCAATACTCTTTGCGCGGCTGATGGGGAAAAAATCCATGCTGGTCATCGGCGGATACGACGTTGCGAACCTGCCCGAAGCAGATTATGGTCATCAGCGCGGCGGGTTAAAAAAATGGGTCAGCCGGGCAGCCATGAAATCGGCGGATGTGCTTTTACCTTTTTCACAGCACAGCCAGCGGGAAGCAGAAATGAATGCAAAAGCCCCGGCACACAAAATACAAATGGTCTATATTGGCGTACCAGACCCATTTGGCGATCTGCTCCAAACAAAAAAAGAACGCATTGCATTAACCGTCGGCAATGTGGAATTTCCCAATCTTAAGCGTAAAGGGCTTGAGCCGTTCGTGCAGGCGGCGGCATATTTACCGGATGTGAAATTCATCGTCGTTGGCAAATGGGCGGACGGCGCCATCGAGTATCTTAAATCCATCGCCTCGCCCAATGTCATTTTCACCGGGCGCGTGAGCGACGAAGAATTGCTGGATCACTACCGCCGCGCATCTGTCTATGTGCAGGCATCACTGCATGAAGGCTTTGGGTTGAGCGTTGCCGAAGCCATGCTGGCAGGCAGCATCCCAGTGGTCACCCGCGCCGGGTCGCTGCCGGAAGTGGTTGGGGAATGCGGATATTTTAGCCCTTCGTCTGAGCCGATGGATATTAAAAATGCCGTTGAATTGGCACTCAATAGTTCTTCGGTTCTTCGTGAAGAAGCCCGGCTGCGAGTTTTGACCTATTTTCCAATGCAACGACGCCGGCAAGCGCTTGAACAGATAATACAATCCATAATGGAGAAATGACCATGCAAAAAAATAGGCTGGACCTGCGGGAAATCTTCACATCCAGGATAAAAGATTGCTTACCCACCTTTTCATTTTTTCTGATTGCAGGCATCCTGTTTGCCGTCAACGCATTTCCTTCCTTATACGGAGACGAATTTGGTTCCCTGGGCGAGGCGCGTCATCTGACAGGCTATATTCACCCGATTGGTTATTATTTTCAACTTTATATTTGGAGTTCCATTAATCAGTCCGACTGGTTTTTGCGACTCCTTTCTGTGGTTTGGCTCGGCGCAGGAATTTATTTCCTTGACCAATGGCTGAAGTTCGAGGAAATTCCAAGTCAGGTTGGCAATCTGACCATCTGGCTGGCTTTGCTCAACCCCTTTTTGTGGTTTTATGGCTTTCAGATCCGTTTCTATGCCATGTTCTTTGCGTCTTCCATCCTGTTCATCTGGCGTTTTCGCGCCTGGCAAAAACAAGCCTCCGGCAGATATTTGTTTTATTTGTTGTTAAGCGCGCTGCTCCTGCTCACTTCCAATTTATTTGGGACCCTGGTGGTGGGGACGGTCTTGCTCAATTACATTTGGGTAAAACTTGGAAGCAAGCGCTGGATTCTGGCTTTCGTTCTGGCATTCGCTGCGCTTGTAATCTATCTTCCCTTTACCCGCTCGGCACTCCTTTGGGTTTTGGCTCGGGCATCCAAATCTACTTATGTCCCCACTGCCGAGATCACGCGTGGCATCAGCCTGGCAATATTAGCCAAGGTGCCTTTTACATTTTTCGTTTTTACAGTTGGGCTACGCGTACATCCGCTTTGGGGGTGGTTTACAGTGCCAGCAATGCTTCTTATGGTGAGTTCGCTCATGTCTGGGCTCTGGTACTTGCGCCGTTTACTGGTTTTAAATTCACTGACCATTTTCATGTTGCTCAATATTCTTTTCATGTTCCTGATATTGGATCCGCTCGCCCCGCCGCAAGTGCTGGGGGCCGGCGCAGCCCCCCGCTACCTTGTCTTCGTCGTCCCTTATTTTTTGTTGTTGCTTGCCTTGGGCGCTCAAACATGGCATCCGTTAAAATACGCGCTCATTGTTGCAAGCCTTGGCGGTATATATTTTCTGGCATTTCCTACCTGGAGTTATGGGGGCGACGATTTTGTAAATTGGAAAAAAATGCTCGCGCAGGCAGTTGCCTCGCCACAAGATACCTGCATCATTACCGACGGGCGCGCCAACGGCGCGGTGGAAAGGTATCACCCAGCCAATATCAAAATCGCTTATCAAGGCAACCTTACTGATTGTACAGGCTTTAAGCGGATTGTACTTGTATCCAATGATTACCGGCTTTCAATGGTGCGCTACTTCGATGAAACGTCTGTAGAATTAAGCAATAAATATAATCTGGTCTCAAATACAACTCTTTTTCCCGCACAAGTAACTGTATATGAACAGAACATTGACGAGTCTTCTCAATTGCCGCCCTCCCGTTTGGATCTACCCGAGCAGGATTTACGCTTTCCACTTACATCACCAAATTTCGACCGGAAAATTCAAGGGTTTGTCCGCTTGGATGCAGAAAGATCGAACATCACCATCCCGCTAACCCAGGAAAACTTAAGTGATTTATGGATACTAACAAATTACCGCAGCGATCTCCCTGTTGTTGATGGAACTCCCGTATTTCGCTTGCAGTTTAGCGATTCTAACGGAAACGACCATGAAATCATTTTGCGAGCCGGAGTGGAAACAGCCGTATGGAATGGCAGTTGTAATTCATGCAAGTCCGTTTATCAATGGACTAAACTGGCGCACCTTCTAGGGTCGTATTCATATCCGGGCGCCTACCGTCAATATAAATCCCATATTTGGGGATTTCTGCTGACAAATTTGATACATAGCAAAGAATTCAATTCGGTCAATGTTGCATATCTGCTGCCTGACGGCACTGGATATTTTTATGGGATTTTCCCTTAAATAAAATAATTATGATTAAAAGATATCCTAACATCTCCATTATTCTACCCATCCGCAACGAATCAGCTTACATAGAAAAATCTCTATACGCCCTTCTTGCGCAGGACTATCCAGCCGAGTGTACGGAAGTTCTGATCGTGGATGGTATGTCCACGGACGATACGCGCAAGATCATCCATAATTTTTCTTTACAGCACCCGCAACTAAGAATTGTAATTCTGGATAACCCCGGTAAGATCGTCCCAACCGGCATGAACATTGCCCTGCGGCAAGCGAAAGGCGAGATCATCGTCCGCGTGGATGGGCATTGCATCATTGCGTCGAATTATGTGCGCAAATGCGTTGAGCACATCCAAAAAGATGGCGTGGACGGCGTAGGCGGCCCAATGGAATCCATCGGAGAGACCGTCACTGCAAAAGTTATCGCGCTTGGGATGAGTTCCCCATTTGGCGTTGGCAACTCCGCCTTCCGCACCACATCAGGGAAAACCATGCTTGCGGATACCGTCCCCTTTCCGGCATATACACGCGCGATCATTGAACGCGCAGGATTCTACGATGAAGAACTGATGCGTAACCAGGATGATGAATACAATTACCGCATCCGCAAATTGGGCGGAAAAATCCTGCTTGCAGATGATGTACGCTCCACATACTTTAGCCGCACATCATTAAAAGGTCTTTGGCGGCAATATTATCAGTATGGTTATTACAAAGTCCGCGTCCTGCAAAAACACCCGCGCCAGATGAGCCCGCGCCAATTCGTGCCACCCGCCTTTGTGCTTGCCTTGCTGCTATCTGCGTTGATTACGCCTTTATCTTTTTCATCCTTCACGCGGAGCGTTCATCCTTCATCCTTTACGCCCTTGCTCTACCTCTTCGCCAATCTATCCGCCTCACTATACACAGCATCCAAACACGGCTGGAAACACCTACCCCTGCTCCCGCTTGTCTTCGCAATTCTGCATATCAGTTACGGCTTGGGTTTTCTGGCTGGCTTATTCAAATTCTGGAACCGCTGGGGAGATAAAACCGGCAAGACACCTGCATGGTCAAACAAAATCAATGAATGATATTACCCGCTTAAAAATTGAATACGAAGACCGCAAACATCGCTTTGCAAACAAGGATGTTTATTCGTGGTTTAATCAAGCCAACCTTTTCACATTACAACAGCGCCAGCGGATAGTTTTAGCAGCGCTGCAAAAAAAAGGTATCACCAACCTTCCCGACCTAAACATCTTCGAAATGGGATGCGGCGGCGGCGGCGTGCTGACAGAATTCCTGAACTTTGGCGCATCGCCGCACAACCTATATGGCATGGATCTGCTCGCGGATAGACTCACCCACGCAAAGTCACAGTTGCCTGCGAGTTACTTCGTCAACGCGGATGGGCAGAACATCCCTTTTTCATCCCATTCATTTGATCTTATCTTGCAATACACTGCATTATCTTCCATTTTAGATCCACAACTCCGCCAAAGGATTGCCACAGATATGCTGCGTGTGCTGAAACCCAACGGCATCATCCTGTGGTACGACTTCTGGCTGAACCCCACCAACCCACAAACACGCGGCATTCGTCCCGCAGAAATTAGAGGTTTATTTCCCAACTGCAATTTTGAACTTCATAAGATCACGCTTGCACCACCCATCGCGCGCAGAATCGTCCCGCTCTCATGGGGATTGGCCTTGTTCCTTGAAGGAATAAAAATATTCAACTCACATTACCTTGGGGTAATCACCCCAAAGGGACCTGGCAATTTGTAAGCTCAGTGTTCGTTTTTTTGTGTTATTAATCCATAGACAATGGAAACTTCAACGCAGCCCTCTCTTTTATCCGTATCTTCATCCTTTGCAATTTGGCATCAGATGTTCATAAATTCCTTAAATAATACAGCAAAACGAGCCTTTGATATTTTCATGTCCCTGCTTGGGCTGGTCCTTCTTTCTCCGTTCCTGCTCCTTATTGCGATTTTGATCAAACGCAATTCACCGGGACCCGTATTCTACGGCGGCAAGCGCGCAGGTAAAGGGAATAAGCCCTTCCTGATCTGGAAGTTCCGCACCATGTACGAACGCGCCGAGAGTTATCAAGGTCCCGCTGTGACGGCAAAGACGGATAAGCGCATCACGCCGCTAGGGCATTGGCTGCGCGATACCAAGATCAACGAGCTGCCGCAATTGTGGAACGTGCTGATGGGCGAGATGAGTTTTGTCGGTCCGCGCCCCGAGGATTGGGATATTGCGCAAGAAACAGATCGGGAAGCCCTGACAGAGATCCTCTCCGTCAGGCCGGGCATCACCAGCCCGGCGAGCATCATCTATCACAACGAAGAAAAATTGCTCGAAGGCGACGACTTCATGACGCAGTACTACCAGAACATCCTGCCCGATAAGATCCGGCTGGACCGGCTGTACGTCCGTCATCATTCAATGCTGGGCGATATCGACATTATTTTATGGACGCTTGCCACCCTGCTTCCGCAGCTTGCATCGATCCGCATTGGCGAAGGAAATTTATTCGGCGGGCCCATTTCGCGTTTTGTGCGCTTTAATATTTCATGGTTCGCCGCTGATTTCCTGATCGCATTTTCAGCGGTTTCCATCGTCGGGGTGCTTTGGCGCACCACCGGTCCCATTGAACTGGGAATCCCAAAAGCGCTGCTATTCGCGCTGGGTATTTCGCTGCTGTTTGGTGTGCTCAATACCATCCTCGGGTTGAACAAAGTGATCTGGCCGCGCGCCGTACCCGAGGATATGTTCGGGATCATTCTTTCAGCCGGGATCGTGATTGTGCTGGCTTCGAGCGTCAACCTCGTCTCTTCGCTGCCGGTCCTGCCCACGCCTATGCTGCTGCTGATCGGATTGGTGGCCATCGTCGGGTTTGTCGCGGCGCGCTACCGCTGGCGTCTGCTTACCGGGCTTTCCACATTTTGGTTGTCGCGGCGCAACGCCTTTTCGGTTGGCGAACGGATCTTGATTATTGGGTCCGGCGAAGAGAGTGAATATGCAAACTGGCTGCTGCGCCGCAGGAATTTGCGCTACGCGTTTTCGATCATCGGCATCGTGGATGATGATCCGCGCAAACAGGGCATGCGCGTGGACGGCAATTGGATCATCGGCACGTTGGCAGATGTTCCGCATCTGGTCAGCCGCCACGATATCGGCTTGATCATTATGGCTTTATCCAGCATGGAAAAAGAAGAACATGACAAAATAATGAACAGCTGCATCAATACCGGTGCGCGGCTTTTGCTGATCTCGGATATGATGAGCGCGATGCAGTTCTGGTTAACAAAATCGGGCAGGCCGGATGCTGCCGCAGAAGCGCTATTCAAAAAGAGTAACGAATCAATTTTAACAAAATAACTGATGAGTCCACTGCAAAAACCGATTAAACACAAAGGCACAAAGGGATACAAAGGAAAAGCCTTTTTATTAATTAACTCACCTTACGCAGTGTCGTTCTGAGCGAAGCGAAGAACCTCTACGATTATCTCAGAGACCCTTCGCTAACGCTCAGGGAATCACGCTTGAGTGCGTAAGGTGACTAATTAAAACCTTCGTGTACTTTGTGTCCTTCGTGTTTAAAGACCTTTTTTCAGTGCAGTCATTGATATTCGGCGCTGTTTCGAAGGCCAGACTTTCCGGCTACGCGAAAACCACCCACTAACATACAAGGAGTTGAATCCAATGGCATGGCGCATCCCTTTGGCCGATATTGATTTTGATGTACAAGAGGAGGAGGCCGTGCTGCGCGTGGTTCGCAGCCGCTGGCTGAGCATGGGCGAAGAGACGCAAAACTTCGAGAGCGAGTTCGCGTCTTTTATCGGGGCGAAGCATACCCTGGCGGTCAGCAATGCCACTGCGGCGCTGCACCTGGCCTGCATCGCGGCGGGTATTCAACCCGGCGATGAGGTCATCGTCCCATCGTTGAGTTTCGTCGCAACTGCGAACGCGGTCCGCTACGTGGGCGGCATTCCCATCTTCGCCGATATTGAAAGCGAAGACTGGCTGAGCATCTCCCCCGCCTCCATTGAAAAGTGCATCAGCGCAAAAACGCGTGCCATCATTGTGATGCACTACGCGGGCTACGCCTGCGACATGCCCGCCATTATGGACATCGCCCAAAAACATAACCTGGTCGTGATCGAAGATTCCGCGCACACCATCGGCTCTGAATTGGACGGGCACAAGCTCGGCACCTGGGGCGCGATGGGCTGCTTTAGTTTTTTCTCGAATAAAAATATGACCACCGGCGAAGGCGGCATGCTGGCAACAAATAACGACACGCTGGCGGAACGCCTGAAAGCGCTGCGCTCACACGGCATGACCTCGCTCAGTTGGGACCGTCACAAAGGACGCGCCTGGACCTATGATGTTGTAGACCTTGGATATAACTATCGCATCGACGAGCTGCGCGCCGCGTTGGGCAGAACGCAGCTAAAAAAAGTGGGCGGATTTAATCAGCGGCGCGAAGCATTAACGATCTTATATCGCGAGTTATTAAGCGAATTGACACCCACAGTGCATATGCCATTCACAAAGGCGCGCGGCACGTCCTGTTATCACATCATGCCGGTGCTGCTGCCGCGGGGAACAGACCGTATCAAATTCATGGAAGGCATGAAAGCGGAAGGAATCCAAACCAGCATCCACTACCCACCCATCCATTACTTCAAGAATTATGTGGAAGAAAAACAATTCCTGCGGGTTGACCTGCCCATCACCGAAGAGGTCGGCATGCGCGAAGTGACCCTGCCGCTCTACCCGGCCATGAGCGATGAGGATGTAAAAACGGTGGTCGACGCCATCCGGAAAACGCTGGATGGCCTATAACCGTTTAACTGCAACATAAATGTCGCGGCAAACAAGTCCCCTATCTATAACAGACAGGGGATTTGTTGTATTTGCATGGCTGTCTCGTCCAGCATGGCAGCAATTCTCCGTATGTCATTGCGAGCGTACTTTGCGAAGCAATCTCCTCGCCAAAACAGGGGATTGCTTCCTCGGGAAGAGCGCCCTCCTCGCAATGACATGTTCATACTGATAATTGCTGCCAGCATGGATGTGTGCACGCAAAACATGTCAGGCCGGGGTTGCTCTCTGCGCCGTCCCCGGCGCAGGGTTTCCTCGCAAACCGCCGCCGAGGACGGCGGCTGGAACATA
>VFKN01000138.1 GCA_009885525.1 Anaerolineaceae bacterium
AACCGGAACCATCTACGACGGGAGTTTTCTTGATGAAGCGCACCATGGGCATAACGGAATGAAATATATATTTTTTATCATCTACTTGCATACTTAAATCCCCGCCGCCGACGCCGAATGCGTCCACGGTGCCATCTAATTCCTGGAATTTTTTCGCGGCAAGTTCCATATCTCCGTCTGTGCCAATGCGTTCAATGCTGATTTTTTCACCGAGTAAAGTGACTTCTACCGCCTTGTTTCGTTTAGACGAACCAATGCTAATACTGACCGCATGTTTCATAAAGTAGTCCTCCAGGGAATAAGATGTTGCCATTTATAACACGAATTAAAAAACCTCGCGTAGAGACGTTGCATTACAACGTCTCTACGCGAGGGCGGTTACATCGCCTTCACGCGTTCCGCCATTTGCTTGCGCAGGTCATGCGAGTCTTTATCAATGGTAAAGATCGCGCCGAGGTAGAAGAAGAAACACAAGCCCCATGCCACGGTGCAAATCAGCAGGATGGCGGTCTTCAGGTCAAATGCATCTGCGATGAACCCCGTGATGATCGGCGCGAAGATCGCGCCCGCGTTCTCCACGAAATATTCCACGGCCTGCGCCGTGGAGCGGATCTCAGGCACGGTGATGTCATACACGGTAGCGATCACATTCGCAGACGAGAGCGGCATAAAAAGCGCAGCGAGACACATCAAAATGAAAAATTGAGTTCTTGCTTCGGTCGGCGTGGTCAGTGCAAAATACATGAAGGTCGCGCCAAGCAAAACGCCCACGCTGGAGACGATGATGCGTCCCTTATTCGAGTATTTGAAAGCGGCGTCGCCCATCCAGCCGCCCACAAAATATCCCGCCGCAAGGATGAGGATGACAGGCGCCATGGTCATGAGAATGCTGTTCGGGTCATAGCCGCGTTCTTTTTCAAGATAGCCGAAGAAGAAAAACGTGATCACGTTCCACGGGAATACGCCCGCAAAGCCCTGTAAAAAGACGAACCACATGGTTTTCTTTTTGAAGATCTCTTTTGCTTCGCCCCACGAGAATTTGAAGGTTTGCATCTCAGCCATGTTCTCAAATTCCGGTTCGGCTTGTCCGCGCGGCATTTCTTTCACGCCGAAATAAATGATCACTGCCAGCACCAATCCCAGCGAGCCGGTGATATAAAATATCGAACGCCAGCCGCCGATCATCGGCGCGACGATCAACGCGAGAATCATGCCGATCAAATAGCCGAGCGGCTGCGCAAGCTGCAAGATGCCATAAACTTTTCCGCGCAGGTTGGGACCAAAATAATCGGCGATCAAGGTGAACAAACCCGGGTAGGATGAATCATCAATGCCGGTGGAGGCGCGCGTAAAAAGAAATCCGCCGAATGTATGCACGATGGCATTCATCCACGTGGTTGCGCCCCAAATAAAAGACGCGAGCGAGATCAACTTTGTGCGCGAGTAACGGTCATATAAATATCCCCACACCGGATAAAGAACAGTTGCAACGAGCAACGCGCCGGCATTAACCAACCCCCATTGTTTGTTATCAAGACCAAATTCATCGCTGATCTGCACCTGCAAAGAACCGATCATCAACTTATCTGTTTGGTGCAACAACATAAAGAAGAAGAATACAACAACGACAAACCAGCGATAACTTGAATTCTCTTTGGACATCACGACCTCTTCAACCTGGGATTATGAATCAGATGGTTCTTCAAAAATGATTTCCTGCGCAAGTTTTTGCAGAGGTTCATTATCTTCAATTTTTGCGGCTTGCCAGTATTGCGCCAACAAATCAAGCGGACTCAAACTGCCGACCACCTGCCCCTCCGCGATGCGCACGCGCGCTTCACTTTGCGGGCGTTTCACAAGATGAAATTCAAATGCATCCTCGGTATATTTTCTTACAGCGGATTCGTCTATCAAATTATCCCATTCTCTTGGATAGTCAACCACGAGGCGGACAATGGCTCCGGATATTTCCTTCGGCTCGGGTAGGGCAGCAATCAGCGCATCGTTCACGCGTTCACTCAACCCCAATGTGATTCTGCGATCCACAAATGGACGTGTCTCGAGTTTTCTCCACTCCACGCGCGTATCTTTCCCCGCTTCGACATGCGCGACGATAAAGAAGCGCTCTTCCTTCGCTTCGCCAAAATCCACGCGCTCGATCGAGCCGGGATAAATCACCGGCGGCTGGAAACCTTCGTTCACATCCTGCGGCTTGTGGATGTGTCCCATGGCGACGTAACTAAATTTTTTATTCTTGACCAATCCGCCCGAAAGCACTAGGTCATTGCCGAGCATGACGAGTCTTTCACCGCCGAACTTTGCGCCTTCAATGGATGCGTGCGCGGTGAGAATAATCGGCAGCGCTGAATCTGCTTGTTCAAGCCATCCATCAATCAGCCCACCGATATTTTCTTCGATGCGGGAAAATGCCTGCGTCGAATCAGTCTCGCCAGTGACAGCCATCAACCCCGAGCGCGTAATCCACGGCATGGCGATAATTTGAATTGGCAAATTCCATAATTTATCAGGAGATAAAAATTCAGGTTTGTCCATCACGTACACGTACGGCACATTTAATGTCTTGAATTCATGCAGCGCGTGCGCACGCCCGATGGACGGAGAAATATCGTGGTTGCCGATCAACAGCAGCGTGGGAATCTCCGCCTCTGATAAGCGCATGATGCGCTTGCCCCACTCGCGCTGAAACGTCGGCGCGGGCGAACGATCCTTATAAGCATCGCCCGCGAAGATGACCAAATCCACTTTTTCGGAAATCGCAGCATCCACGATTGCATCCAGCGACTTGAGAAAATCCAATACGCGGAAAGGTAAACCCGTAACGGGGTCATGCTTTCCATAATTTGCCATATCAATATGCGCGTCAGCGAAGTGTAATAGTTTCATAGTTTTGTAGTTGGGTAGTTTAGGTGGTTGGATAATTTTATGGTTTAGGCGGTTTGGGTTTTCGGAGATAGCTAATGAGTCCATTTATAAGGCGTTTGGATTCGGTGCGAGGTTATAGGCTTTGGTTAACTCATCCTGGGTAACATATTTGCGATCAAGGGCAAGATAGAGTTCGGATTGAACTTCACTTGCGGAACGTCTTGACATTTTCAAAAAGCGAATGAACTCAGGATTCGTTCCGGAATCAAAACCTTCGGCGATATTATGCATGATCGAACTGGCAGCGCCTTGAATTTGTCCGCTCAAGCGAAAGTCCTTTGCGAACTTGGGATGTTCGGTCAGGTCGTAAACCATGTTCGTAACTTGACGCGCTTTTTGCCAACACTGCAAATCCTCAAATTTTTCAATCGTCGCCACGTATTTACTCCTCGGTAACTACAAAACTATCCAACTAATAAACTATACGACTTACTTACGGTTGCAATCCCAAATCCTGAAGCGCCTGCACAGCGGGCGTCCAATTCGTGTGGATTGCGAGTGCGGCGCGATAATCATCCACGGCGAGCTGAGTTTTACCTGCCATGTAAAACGCACGTCCGCGCCAAAGCAGGGACTCTTCGAGGGTGGGCGTGGAGATCGTATCGTTCAAGGTTGTGTTCGCGAGGCTGATCACATCCGCGTAGCGTGCGGAATAATAGTAGGCGAAGTACGGTCCCGTTTGATACCACATCATGCGATAAGGGCGATCTTTCTCTTTTGTGTCCCATTTTGCATAAAGCGAAAATGCCTGATCGTAAGCGTTTGCCGCGTCCACATATTGTTTCAGCGCAACATGGCTTGTGCCTTTGTTGAACCATGCAAAGAAAAGGTCATCTCCTGTAATGGTTGTTGTTTCTTTATTCGCCATTTCAAGCGCATGTTGGTTTGCCCATTCAGCATCCAACCACGGACCCAGCACATCATATAATTCGGATTCGCGGTCAGCGGGATAAACCACCATAAAGATATAATTGAAAGCGCGCCAGCCTTCTTGATAGGTTTTGTAATTACTTAATATATTTTTTCCTGCTGGATTACCGTATTTATCTTTAAGGTATGAATCCTGTGCAATAAAACTACCTTTTGTATCGTCGTAGCCGGTGGTGAACAGATAATGCCCCATCCATGTGATCTTGCCGGTGGTGTCATGCTCGTAATAACCTTTTTCGACGATGACCGGAAAGCCCGCCGCGATCAACCGCTTAAGCAGATTTTCGTCGCCGCCGTAACGCATGAGCGCGCGATATTCCGTCTCGTCGTTGACGAAGTCCACGAGTTCATATGGCATGACGTTTTTATCGGGCAATCCGCGATCGATAAAATTCTTGCGCATGTCTCCTGAACCCGGCTTGATAACTTTGGCGACGGTGTCGCGGTCGCCTTTCCAGCCCCAGAAGTTAAGCGCCATTGTCAAGTTCGCGGGACCGCAATAATTCCAGCGGCTGTGCTGGTCAACGTAAGTTACGCCGGGCAGATTCACAGCCGGAGGCGCGGGCGGAAAGGTCGCTGTCGGTGTGGCAGTAGGACCGGGTGTGGGCGTTTCGGGTATTGCGGTAAATTGCGGGGTCAATGTTAAAAATATTTCAGCGCGCGCCGTGAGGATCGCGGTTTCGATCGTTAAATTAGTCGCACCGCTGGGCTGGAAGACAGCCTCTGCAGGCGGGTTGAAATAATATTTGACTCGCGCGCGCGCGTCATCGATCCGCCACGCGAGGCGGCTGTTCACTGCGGGGATGTTGTAGACGCCGATTGCCAATAAAAGCAGAAGGGGAATGCCCAAAAGAATATATCGTTTGTATTTCTTAAACATGGGTTGGATTATATAACAAAAGTGACAGTCACCTTCAAGGTGATTGTCACTTTTGTTTGGTTGCTCCCTGCGCCGTCCTCGGCGCAGGGTTTCCTCGCAAAACGCCGCCGAGGACGGCGGCTGGAGCTTAGGTCAGGAGACTTTGGACTCCCATATACATTTTCATTTTCAAGTAAAATCAACCCTATGAAAGAATATATCTACTCAAGAAATGCCGTCTATGAAACCCTGCGCGCAAAACGCAGGGAGATTTTTTCCGTTGAAATCGCCGATACCGCGCAGGAAAAAGGGAAACTGGCAGAGATCATCCAACTGGCGCGCGAATTAAAAATCAAGGTGACTAAAGTGCCGCGCGCAAAGTTGGATAAGATCCACGATAACCATCAAGGCGTGGTGGCTGAGGTGAGCGGATATCCCTACAGCGATGTGGTTGATATCCTTGAACTTGCCAACAGCAAAAACGAATTGCCTTTTGTGTTGCTGCTCGATTCTTTGCAAGACCCGCAAAATTTCGGGACGTTGTTACGCACCGCCGAAGCCATCGGCGCGCATGGTGTCGTAATTCCGCTGGCGAGATCGGTGGATGTGACTCCCGCGGTGGTCAACGCGTCATCGGGGGCGAGCGAGTTGATGCTGATCGCGCAGGCGAATCTTTCGCAGACGATTGACGCGCTCAAGGGTGATGAAATTTGGGTGGTCGGGCTGGATCAATCCGGCGCGGAGTTGGAAGCGAATTCGCGTCATCTGCGCGGGGCGATCGGCTTGGTGGTTGGGTCAGAAGGCGACGGGCTGCATGAACTCATCCGCAAGAAATGTGATATTCTGTTAAAACTTCCCATGAGGGGCAAAATCGAATCGTTAAACGCCGCAGTTGCGGGATCTGTGGCTTTATATCTCGCTTATCTGTCACGCCAAAAATAGATAATTATTTAAAGACCCTAAAGGCTTTCAAAACCTTCAGGGTCTAAAAGAAGGAGAAGTCAATGCCTCATGCTCATCACGACTTGAAAGTCTATGGAGGGATCAAACTTTTTGTGGGTTCGGGTTCGCCCGATCTCGGCAAGAAAATTTCGGAATATCTTAATCAGCCGGTTAGCGAATGTGAAGTGATCGAATTCCCAAATGAAAACCTGTTCGTCAAATTGAACGGCAGTGTGCGCGGACAGGATGTGTACGTGGTTCAAACCACATCATCACCGGTGCATCGTAATTTGATGGAATTGCTGATCACCATTCAAACTTTGCGTTTGGATTCCGCCGCGCGAATCACCGCGGTTGTGCCGTATCTTTGTTATGGCCGCTCCGATAAAAAAGATCAGCCGCGTGTGCCGATCACTGCGCGCCTCATCGCGGATATGCTCGAAGTCGCGGGCGCGGACCGCTACATGACCCTCGATCCGCACGCGGGACAGGTGCAGGGATTTTTCTCCATCCCCGGTGACGTGTTGACCGCGTCGCATTTAATGATTGAGCATATCAATCAGAACCTGCGCCCGCATATGCAAGACCCGGTTGTTGTTTCGGTCGACCTTGGCTTCGCTAAAAAAGGCCGTAACTACGCCGCCGACATGGATATGCCAATCGCCTTCATTGAAAAACGCCGTCAAGGGAATGATGCCAGAGCCGAGGCCTTGACCCTGATCGGAAATGTCGATGGCCATGATGTCATCATCGTGGACGATGAAGTGGATACCGGCGGTTCGATCGCGCAGGCTGTGAATGTGGTCAAGGAAAACGGCGCGCGCGATGTGTATCTCGCCTTTGTGCATCCCATCCTTTCGCGCAACGGCGCGGAACGCCTCGCGGCGCTGCCCATTAAGCAGATCATCACCACCGACTCAGCGCCGCTCACGCAAGAAAAAACGAAACTCCTGCAAGATAAACTTACCGTCATCTCCATTGCGCCATTGCTGGGCGAGGTTATTAAACGCGCCCACGAAGGACGCTCGGTTGGCGAGATGTTTAACGAATAGAATCGGTTTAACGTTACAGGTTGCAGGGTTCAAGTTTGATACCTGTAACTTGCAACTTTCAACTTGGAACCTTCTTCCATGCCCGAATTACCTGAAGTCGAAACCTTCGCGCGCGCGCTTGAACCGGAACTGATCGGCAGAACCATTCTCTCTGCTGATCTGCGTTGGGCGCGCACGCTTGCCACGCCTTCGCCGAAAAAATTCGCGGAGCAAATTCGCGGACAAAAAATCACGGGCGTTACGCGCCGCGCAAAATATCTCATCATCCAACTTGAAGATTACAGTTTGATGATTCATTTGCGCATGAGCGGGGACTTGATCATAAGAGAAGGTAAAATTAAGCCTGAAAAACACGACCGTCTTTTACTGCATCTTTCAAACCAAAAATATCTCGCCTTCAACGATACGCGTAAATTCGGACGTGTATGGCTCAGCAGCCAGCCCGAAGAAATTCTTGGTAAACTTGGGCCGGAGCCGCTCGAAAAAGATTTCACCCCGGCATGGCTTTTTGAAAACCTGCGCAAACGTAAACGCCAGTTAAAACCGCTGCTGCTTGACCAAACATTTATCGCGGGACTTGGCAACATCTACACCGATGAATGTTTGCACATTGCCAAACTGCATCCGCTGGCGTTATCGAACACGGTCTCGCAAAAACAGGCCGAGGCATTGCATAAAGCCATCCGCGCCGTGCTCAAAGAAGGCATCCGCCGCAACGGCGCCAGCATAGATTGGGTTTATCGCGGCGGTGATTTTCAAAATTATTTCCGCGTGTATGGCCGCGATGGCGAACCCTGTTTGGTTTGCAATACGCCCATTCAAAAATTTACGGTCGGTCAACGCGGCACACATATTTGTCCCGCCTGTCAAATCTTGAGGTAGCACTATGTCCACTGACTTCACTCCCACCCCCATTTTTTATGCAATCGTCAGTTTTATCATTGGCCTGATCGTCGGCTGGGTAAGCGGCTTCTTTGATTCAAATAGCCGCTCAGCAAAAAAAATCAAGGCTGCAGAATCGAACGCCGAGATCGCGGTCCAGGATGCGGAGAAAAAAATCGCGCAGGCAAATCAGAAACTGGCGCAGCAAGTCGTCCCGCAGCAAATTATCACGCAGGATGATCCCGGTCTTTTGCGTCTTAAAAATAACAGCGGATATTTCGCGCTTGAACTGGATGGGACGTCGGTCAACAGCGCATTATTGCCTGATAAGAAAAAGCGCTTGATCGAACTGCTCACTGTGATTCGTCCCTACCTCGAGGGATCACTTCCCCCCCAGGCTCCTGCTCCCGTCGCCGCGCCGCAACCGACTCCCACCATGCCTGCTCCTGTTGCCCAACCAATATCGTCCACCCCCATTTATGTTGCGACTCCCGCCGCCGAGTCAGCCGACCCCCCGAAAACTATTATTAATCCCGATGACAAAAAAACCATGGCATCGCTCAGTATGGTCGGTCAAATTGACGCTATCTTACAAGCGCGCTTGATAAATACGACATTGGAAAAAAGAGGCATCCGCGTTAATGAATCTCCCGAAGGCGGTGTGCAGGTTGATGTAGGTCTGGAAAAATTTGCGGCGATTGACGATATTACAGACCCGGAAGTAAAAGCCTTTATCCGCGCTGCAGTGGCGGAGTGGGAAAAGAAATTTACGCCGGGGTTGTAAACCTTGCCCTCATCCCCAACCCTTCCCCCAAAGGGGGAAGGGAGTCAGAGTCCCCTCTCCCTTTGGGAGAGGGCTAGGGTGAGGGAACTACGCCTGCTTATATCTAGCGGTCAACACGGGACAAAATGACGCTTCCGCAATCTCGGCGGTGACATTGGGGGCATACATCTGGCGCAATGAGTTCGAGCTATACAACGACCCCATGCACAGCAGATCGTAATTTCCTTCCTTCACTTCCGCCAGAATTTCTTCAACTACGTTTCCCTGCCGCGCTTTGACATTTGCCATCAGACCGTCTTCTTTAGCAATACTCAATGCCTGACGCAGGCTGCGGCCAACGGGTGTTGTGGTCTCAGCGAGATTTTGCCAATGCGCGCGCACGGTCCGCGCGGTGGGATAATCCAAATCCATGGGCGGAATTACATGCAGCAGCGTGACCTCGGCGCGGCTTTTTATCGCCATTTGCATGGCAAGATGCTCGGCGGTCAATTCGTAACCGAGTCCGCCGATACAGATCAAAATTTTCTTCAACGGCAATTTTGACGCGGGAACATAAATGATCGGCTGCTCGATCTCCTCCATCAAGTGACGGATGGAGCGCCCCGAAATTAAATGGCGTATCTGCGGGCGTCCCAGCGGACCGAGCACGGTGATGAAATTTCCCTGCTTTGCTTTGCGTGGAATGAGATCTTCGGCGTTTCCATTTTCAACTTCGAGCGTATATTCCACCCCGTTTTTTTGGAACATCTCGACTGCGCGCGCGAAGACATCTTCTAGGGGGTGGTGCTCATCAATTGCCGCGGGATTTATATCCTCGGTGGCGCCCAGCAGCGTGACCTTCGCGTGGAGATTCACTGCGAGCCACGTCCCATATTCGATGGAGGGCAGCGTTCCTTTAAATCCGTTCGTTGCTATTAATAAATTGGGGTTCATAATCACTGTCCATTCGCTGAATTTTTTTTGAAATCCTGAATTTCCTGATAAGCTTGGTGGATGACCGCAGAAGCCACAATTACAACTGAACGCATCGATGATTTTCCGCT
>VFKN01000054.1 GCA_009885525.1 Anaerolineaceae bacterium
AATTCCTTCAACTTTTCGCTCAATTGATTGTACAATTCCTGACTACTGCTCATCGGCGGCCTCCTTTTGGTCGTGAAGCAACCAAATTATGCCGTATTTGGTGAGCAGTGGCAATCATTCATTCTGTAAGGTCATCAGAGTTAATCTATGAAAACCATTACCGGAGAAATTTATAAAATTTGGGAAGGGCAAGCCAAACCCTTTTACAAAGAGAGCGATATTCGGGAGTATGAGGCAGAGAATTGGGGAACCCGCTGCGTATTCGATGTGACCGAGCCGACGCTCACAGTGTATCCTGCGGGGGGGGCAAGCTCCGGTGTAGGTGTGATTATCTTACCGGGCGGGGGCTATACTGCCGAAGCAATTGATTCTGAAGGGCATGATTTCGCCCGTGTTTTATCGGACTCGGGTATCACTGCCGCCGTGTTGAAATATCGTTTACCAAATCCCAAAACATCCGACCAACCGCAATTTGCCCCTCTTTCGGATGTGAGGCAATCTCTAAAATCGCTGCGGCAAATGGCGGGAAAATATAATTTTTCAAAAGTTGGCGTGCTCGGCTTTTCGGCGGGCAGTCACTTAGCGACGGTTGCCAGCCTGTGGAAAAGCAGCGATACAACAGAAAACCCTGATTTTTCCGGGCTGATGTATGGAACGACAAACCTCTCGGAAGAGAATTTGGATTGGATTGAAAAGAATTTGTATTTTCGAAAACTGGCCGCTGACGAACTCACCCAAAACCGCTTGCTGGATTTGGTAACGAAGCAAACACCGCCCGCTTTTTTAACCCATGCGTATGATGACGATGTTTGTAAAGTGGAAGAGTCTATATTTTATGCGCAGAAACTATTTGAGCACGGAGTCCCGGCGGAGATGCACCTGTTCCCAAAGGGCGGCCATGGCTTTGGCTTGGGGCGCAAAGAAGACGGGACAGATCAATGGGTGGGATTGTTTGTTAACTGGGTAAAATCAAACATCCAATAAACCTAACACACGACCTGTACCACTGATTATTACGAATGTGTTTATGCAGGAACTAGATTGGCTCTTGGGCCATCAGTCCAAAATTTTAAAGCGAAAATGAAAAAATTACATTTTACTTTTTAGGACTTACGCAAGATGAGAAAGTTGACGGTTGAGCGAAAAGCCGTTACTGTTATAAAATGATACCGAAAAAAGAACGAGTGACGCGTCTGGATTATTGCCAGTACCTGCTGGTAAGCCAAATCAATTACACACTGACGAATTATGCCGAACACACGGAGAAATTCAGCCATGATATGGCAAACCGATATTTATAGGGCGATGAGATTCGGCCTCGTCTGCTTTGGGAGAATATCAAAAACGAAGTACGTCTAACGCCATATGGATTTCTGGTTTTTGATGACACCGTCATCGACAAGAACTTTTCACGCCGGATTGAATTAAGACAAAGTAAAACAGACTCAATCAATCCAACACACCGCCCTTAATTGCAAGACTCGCCTGCCAAACCTGACGAAGGTCAACGTAAGAAACCTTTAAGGTCTTATAATTTGCCTATCAACGCCAAAGGAGAACACTCATGGAAATTAAAGATAAAACCCCAACAGATCCCACCGCCAGCCTGTTCATGGTGGATGCCTATATGCGCTGGGCTTTGCTCGCCGCCGAGGAAGTAGTTGGCAAGCAAGGCCTGAACGTGCTGCTGCGCGAAAACAAGCTGGAGCGCTTCATCGACAACTATCCGCCGGAACTGCTCAAGATCAGCGGCACCATTACGCTTGGCGATTACGCCCAACTATGCGCGGCGCAGCTGACCTTTTTCGGGCGTGCCGGAAAAAGCATGGTCATCCGCAGCGGACGGCTTTCATCAAAATATGCCATCGAAAAACAAAGCGGTGTCTATAATGTCGCGGCCAAAACCGCCGCTAAACTGCTGACTTCCGGCATGCAAGTCAAACTGGTACTCGACAGTATAGCGAATGGCTACAATAAACTTTACACCGAAAAGGGACAGGAGATCCACTTTACAGTGGCTGACCGCGGCAACCATTGGGCTTTTATTTCAATGGAGTGCCCGCTCTGCGCCGGGAAGTCTGCTGATCAACCCATGTGCTGGGGACGGATTGGCACGCTCAAAGAGTCACTGCTCTGGCTGACCGGTAAAGAATTCGACGTTGAAGAAACCGAATGCCGTGCGCTGGGCGCTTCCGCCTGTGTTTGGGAAGTCAGCAAAACACCCAAAGAATAAACCGGATAAAATCCTGATGCGTGAATCAGAAGCGAAGAAGCGCACCGCGGCCCGCCAGAATTATCTCGCGCGCGAAGAGAATCCTCTGTGATATTGTTGCCACGATTCCTAATTTGTTATAAAATGAATGCAGATAAAGTTGGTCTTTATTCCACACCCTATTTTCTATAAGGAGAAATAACTTATGAGCAGCGATACAAAGTATAGGCTTGTTACCCGCAGCGACATGGACGGTTTGGTATGTGCGGTTCTGTTGAAAGAACTGGGCATGCTGGAAAGCATCAAGTTCGTCCATCCAAAAGATGTGCAGGACGGCAAAGTGGAATTAGGCCCCAACGATATCACCACCAACCTGCCTTACTCCGAAAATGTCCATATGGCATTCGATCACCATGCCAGCGAAATAACCCGCGTAGGTACTGGAAAAGCCAATCAGGTGATCATCTCCACTGCGCCATCTGCTGCCCGGGTGGTTTACGAACATTTTGGTGGGAAGAAGGCTTTCCCGCGCATTTCCGATGAACTCATGGCGGTAGTGGATAAAGCCGACTCCGCCGATTTTACAAAGGATGAGATTCTGCATCCGACCGGCTGGACGCTCCTGAGCTTCCTGATGGATGCGCGTACCGGACTGGGACGCTTCAAGGATTTCAAAGTATCCAACTACGACCTGATGATGGCGTTGATTGATTACTGCGCCGACCACAGCATCGAAGAAATCCTGAAATTGCCAGACGTCGAAGAGCGCACTGATCTGTATTCTGCGCTGCAAGACAGATTCAAAGATCAGGTCAAGCGCTGCGCCACCGTCCACGGCAAAGTGGTTGTGCTCGATCTGCTCAACGAAGAAACCATCTACCCGGGAAACCGCTTCATGATCTACGCCATGTATCCGGAGTGTACTGTCTCGATGCACATTATATGGGGCTTGCAAAAACAAAATGTTTCCTTTGCCGTTGGCAAATCAATCATTGATCGCTCGGCGTCCATCCGCATCGGTGAGTTGATGTTGGAATACGGCGGCGGTGGACACGACGCCGCGGGAACCTGTCAGATCGAACCCGAGCGCGCCAATGCCGTCCGCGACGAATTGATTAAAAAATTGATGGCCGGCGCGTAAAAATTCTTTTACCGCGGACATCATCGAAGAAAATCCTCGCGGCAGATTTATGGAACGTAGATTTTTTTCTTTGAATCAGCGTCCCAAAAACAGATCACATCTTGTATCAAATTAATCAAAAAGACCTCCGCATCCCACACAGGATACGGAGGTCTTTCCTAATCACTAATCACTAATCTCTAATCTCTAATCTACCCTACCCATTCTTCTTCTGAAACTCCTGCATGAAATTAACCAATGCAGTTGTGCCTTCGAGCGTCACAGCGTTATAAATCGAAGCGCGCATACCGCCAACAGAGCGATGTCCTTTGAGACCGATCAAATTATTTTTCTTGGCTTCTTTCGCAAACGTATCTTCCAATTCTTCACTTGGCAAACGGAAGGGAACATTCATCAACGAGCGCGCATTCGGCACTGCATGTCCGCGATAGAAACCGCCGCTGTTATCGATCGTGCCGTAAAGCAGATCCGCTTTGGTGCGGTTGTATTTTTCAATGGCCGCGAGGCCGCCTTGTTTCTTCGCCCATTGGAAAACCAATCCCACCATGTAGATGGCGAAGGATGGCGGCGTGTTATGCAGTGATCCGCTCGCGGCGAGGGTTTTGTAATCGAGCATCACCGGCAAATTGGCGGGCGTGCGTTCCAGCATATCGTCGCGGATGATGACCACGGTCACGCCGGAAGGTCCTGCGTTCTTTTGCGCGCCGCCGTAGATCATCCCGTATTTGGTCACATCAATTGGGCGGCTGACAAAATCGGAGGAGGTGTCACAGACAAGCGGAACGCCAGCGGGCGGAGTCGGCTCGCCGAAAAATTCGACGCCGTGAATTGTTTCGTTGGATGTGAAATGAAGATACGCGGCTTTTGGATCAAGGTCGAGAGTTTCCGGCACACTATTAAATCCATCCGCCTCGGTATTTGCGGCGGCGCGGGCTGTGCCAAGTTTCTGCGCTTCCTTCAATGCGATCTTGCTCCACGCGCCGTTGACGATGTAATCGGCAGATGCGCCAGCGGGACGCAAGTTCATCGCCAGCATCGTGAATTGCAATGTCGCGCCGCCTTGCAGGAACAATATCTTGTAGTTGGCGGGAATACCGAGGAGTTCACGCAGATCGGCTTCAGCGGTTTGAATCACGGCTTCGAATTCTTTTGAGCGGTGACTGATCTCCATCACAGACATGCCCGTGCCTTTAAAGTCGAGCAGTTCTGCCTGGGCTTGCTGCAAAACTTCCAACGGCAAAGCGCCGGGGCCGGGGTTGAAATTGTACGCGCGTTTTAAGTCAGACATTTTTTCTCCTATTTAATGTAGTGCGACATGAATGTCGCTTTTTTGCGAGATAAATCTCGCGCTACGTTTTTTCAATTCATTATATCTTTTTGTCCGACAAATTCACAAGAACAATTAGCACCTTTCCCGCCTGACAGATTTCGTTGACAAAGCATATTCTCATTGTTAGAATGAATTTGTGATTCAGATTAACTTCCCAAACAGGAATCAGCCGGATGTTCGGTTTGATTCCTGTTATTAATTTTCATCCATTCAAGGAGAACTCCCATGAAAGTTTTAATTTGCGATAAGACCGAAAACGAATACATCGAACAAATGCGCGCCGCCGGTTTAACGGTGGACGTGCAAGACACCATCACCCCCGAAGACCTCTTCAAAGTTCTGCCAGATTACGACGGCATGGTCGTGCGCTCGCGCACCAAAGTCCGCAAGGATTTGATCGACGTGTGCCCGAATCTCAAAGTGATTCTGCGCGGTGGCGCGGGTCTCGACACCATCGACCACGAATACGCCAAGACCAAAGGCATCGCGGTGATGAACACGCCGCTGGCAAATTCTGCATCCGTAGCGGAACTCACCATCGGTTACATGCTGATGATGGCGCGTTCACTGTATCAGGCAACCGCATCGATCAAAGCCGAAAAATGGGATAAGAAAAGTTTTAACGGCGACGAGATCGGCGGCAAGACTCTCGGCCTCATTGGCGTGGGTAACATCGGCAAGGAAGTTGCCAAACGCGCAGATGTGATGGGCATGACTGTCATCGCGTATGATCCGTATGTGAAAGAAATCGCGGGCATTCAACTCGTCACACTCGATGAACTTCTCGCGCAAGCCGATTACATTAGCCTGCATTTGCCCAAGACCAAAGAAACCAGCAACATGATCAGCACCGAGCAATTCAACAAGATGAAGAACGGTGTGCGCATCGTCAACTGCGCGCGCGGCGGGATCATCGACGACAACGCGCTCTACGAAGCACTCGTCAGCGGAAAAGTTGCCGGCGCCGCGCTGGATGTTTTCGCGGAAGAACCGCCCACCGATTGGAAACTGGTCAAACTCGAAAATGTCATTGCAGCCCCGCATATCGGCGCATCCACCAAGGAAGCGCAAGCCAGAGTCGGCGCTGAAGTTGCGGATAAGTTGATCGCGTTCGCGCAGAAATAAAACCATCCCTCACCCTAGCCCTCTCCCAAAGGGAGAGGGGACTCAGACTCCCTTCCCCCTCTGGGGGAAGGGCTGGGGATGAGGGAAAATTAGAGGCATCCATGAAAATTATTAATGATATCGGTATTCAAATTCCCCAAGTGTATTTACCCAAAGCAGGCACAGACTTGCAAAAATGGGCGGTCATCGCCTGTGACCAGTTCACCTCAGAGCCTGAGTATTGGCATGACGTGGAGAAAATCGTCGGTGACGCGCCTTCCACGCTTAACTTAACTTTCCCTGAAGTTCATCTTGAAAAAGACGGCGCAGAAGACCGCATTGAAAATGTTCATATTGCCATGAAAAAATATATGGATGAACATATCCTCGAACCGCGTGATGGATTTGTTTATGTGGAACGCACTGTTGCTGGCAAGACCCGCAAGGGCGTGATCTTATGCCTCGACCTTGTGCGCTACGATTACAACAAAGGCTCATCGAGTTTAATCCGCGCGACGGAAGGCACGATCGTTGACCGCCTGCCTCCGCGCATCAAGATCCGCGAAGGCGCGGCAATGGAATTGCCGCACATCCTCGTGCTGATCGATGACCCGCAGCACAGCGTTATCGAACCGCTTGGCGCGGCGAAATCAGGTTTTGAGAAACTCTACGATTTTGATCTCATGCTCGAAAGCGGACATCTCGCGGGCTACGCGGTCAATGTTGAATTTGAAAATAAAATTGTGGAAGCCTTGCGTGGACTTGCATCCCCTGAAACTTTCGCGGCAAAATATGGCATCGGCAAGGATGAACCCGTTCTGCTCTTTGCAATGGGTGATGGCAATCACTCGCTCGCCACTGCCAAAGCGATCTGGGAAAAGAATAAATCTCAGGTCGGCATGGATCATCCTTCACGTTACGCACTCGTTGAAATTGAAAACGTCCATGATGAAGCATTGGAATTTGAACCGATTCATCGTGTGCTGTTCAACATCAAAAAGGATTTATTTACCGAGTTGAAGAAAACCTTCGGTGATAATTTCACATATACCGATGTTGCCAATGCGGATGAGATGGTAAAGAAAGTCGACTCCGCTGAAGACTCAAAGCAGGCAATTGGCTTGGTTGGCGGCGCGTTGCGCGAGAAATTTGGCGTGATCGAGATCGAGCACGCAACGTCGCATCTTGCGGTTGGCACAATTCAAGCCTTCTGCGATGCCTTCCTCAAAGACGGTGGCGCGGAAAAAATTGACTACGTCCACGGCGAGGATGTAGTTGAGCGTTTGGCATTACAACCCGGCAACGCAGGCTTTTATCTCGCGGGCATGCATAAATCCGAATTATTCAAGACCGTGATTTTGGATGGCGCACTCCCCCGTAAAACTTTCTCAATGGGTGAAGCCAGAGAGAAACGCTTCTATATGGAAGCAAGGAAGATTTCGTAAATCGGTTAGAAAGTTACAAGATACAAGTTACAGGTTGAAGGTTTAATGTTGAAACCTTCAACCTGTAACATTTAAACCTTCAACGCCAATTTCTCCAACGCTTTTTCAAAATCAGCGGGGTATGGCGCAACAAATTTCACTCGTTCGTTTGATGTTGGATGATCAAACGATAAAGAATAGGCGTGCAAAGCGGGGCGCGCGATGATATTCGTTTCGGGGGAACTATAGAGGGTGTCGCCCAGTAATGGGAATCCCAGCGCATATGCGTGGACGCGGATTTGATGCGTGCGTCCGGTCATTGGGGAGGCTTCGACCAGCGCGGTTCCTTCGGCAAGTTCGGGGGAAATTTGAATCCAGTTCAAGACTTTGAAACGCGTCTCGGCGCGGACTCCGTTTTTATTATCAACCATCGTGCGGTGTTTGTGCCCCACGTTAACACGCAACGGAAATTTTGTGACGCGCTCCTTCCAACCGGGCGCGCCGACCGTGATGGCGCGGTACACTTTTTCGACGGTATGTTTTTCAAATTGAATGTTGAGCGAACGATGCGCATCTGCGGTTAAAGCGAAGACGATCACGCCGCTGGTGAATTTGTCGAGGCGATGCACGATCCATACCGTGCCCAGTGTTTCTTCCAACTGCTTTACAAGGTACGGCGCGTCTGGTGCCCAGCCTTCGGGCAGAACAGAAAGCCCGGCGGGTTTGTTGATGACAATAATGTCTAAGTCTTTGTAGATGATGTTATTTTCCATAATAAGTAAACCTATTGTACCAACTTATATTATGGGTATGGAAACTCAATAAAAATTAAACCTGATTAAATAATTTTAGATGGGACAACAAAGACGGCATTCTGTGCACTGCGCATGGGATCTCCTTTTGGGTTTCTGACACAAGTGTGTAGACGCGATTCATTAACTCATCGGTGAGGGTGCGGAAGTTGGGGGTATCAGTTTGCGAAAGAACATTGGCGGGATTCCAAGCCGCGCCAAATCGCATGTAAGACTTGCCTGTCAGTTGCCATGCGCCGGGGCGGGAACATCCCTCTGATGTGATTTGTATTTTGACCAGATTCTCACGCGGCGCGTATAAGCCCACGGGGATGATCGGCGCGCCGGTTTCCAATGCCATGCGCACGGCGCCCGTCTTCGCTGAGACTCTGACACCCTCAGGGACGAGATGACCTTCGGGGAAGATCACAACCGTCTTGCCTTCACGCAGTAACTGACAGGCTTGGTCGTATGCTTCTCTTGCACGTTCGGTGCCGCGATACACAGGGATCTGTCCTGAGTCTTTCAACATTTTCCCGATCACCGGAAGTTCGAAAGTTCCGTCTTGAAGAAGAAAGTGCGGCTGTTCATCCAAAACAAGCGGGAGAAAAAACGGGTCACAGCCATCGGTATGATTGAGGATGATGATCTTTGCGCCGCGCGGCAGGTTTGTATTTCCGCTGACTGTGCAGCTGCGATGCGATAACCAAAGAACAACCTTGAGAACTTTGCAAAGAATTTCAGCAGACGTAAACATTGGATTCTCCTTTGACAATTTCTGAACCTTTGGAAAAATAACGTTTGTTGATCAACCATCCGACGCACACCGCAAGCACGATCACAGCTGCGAGCGCCCAACCCCACAGCGGAATTTGCGAACCGAATACGCCGACAAAACTGGAGAGTAAACAGGCGATGCCGCGTCCGAGCATATTGGCGAGCAGAAAGCGGCGCGGAGTGATATTCGCCAGCCCGCCGACGTAGCACATCGCGTCATTGGGGAAGATGGGCAGCACCAGTGAGAAGGTGTAAAAAACGATCCCCTGACCGATGGCTGTTTTATCCCAGCGGGATAGTGTTTCAGTATCTATCCAGCGTTCTGCAAAGGGACGTCCGTAGCGGCGGGCAAGCAGGAAAGCCGCCTCGCCGCCCGCGACCAGACTGAACCACGCGATGAACCATCCGCCCCAAAAGCCGTACAGATAGGCGCAGGTGACCATCAACGCTTGCCCGGGGATGAAAGCCAGAAAGACTTGCAAGACCAGCAGAATAAACAAAACAACGGGTCCCCAAATTTCAAGATGCTGCACCGAGGCGGCAAGCGCTTCGCGGTTTGAGATCCAGGCGAGCGCTGCTAAAACGGGCTGGCGAAAAATCCAAAGCAAAACGAGGACGACGATTACAGAAACTACGGTTAGAATTTTTTTCATGGCAAATCTCCTTTACTGTCCCCACTATCTCATTTTGCGAACGCCAAAACCAGAGCAGCGACTGCCAAAAACCGCCAATTTTGGAAATTGACCCCAAAACCTTTTAAACACGAAGTACACAAAGGGCACGAAGGATTTAACCTTTGTGTACTTCGTGTACTTTGTGTTTAAGGTTTAAAAAGCCCGAACTCTTGGAAGAATTCGGGCGGTGGATAAATTTTACGAGCGTGGCTTTTCCAGCAAATATCTGGCAACGCCGCGCAGGGCTTTTCGGCGGCTGCGGTTGAACGTGCCTTCCGAGATGTACAGGCGCATCATCACCTCGCGGTTTTGCACGCCCTCGATATAGGCATCATGCAGGATGACATAATTTTCCCACTCGCGCGGCAGTGAATCTTTGGGGCGCGTACCTTCGGGGCGCAGCGCGTTGATCGCATCCATCAAATCCTGGCGCAGCGTTTTCCCGCGGTCGATGTGCGTCGCCCCGCTGATCTTCAATTCGTCCGCGAGCGGCGCTTGCCCGAGCGTGATAATGTCGGATAAATTCCGCAGTGCGTCCTCCACCATTTTGAGAAACTTCGGGTCTGGATTTGTGACCAGCGTGGAGATCAGCTGCGCGGATTCTGATTCCAAACTCGCGCGCGGATCTGACTCCCACGATTGGGTTTTGGACAGCGCGAGTATTGACGCCACTCTACTAGCCGCCTCAGTCAATAAGTCGAGATCGTCTGCGGAGTAGTGATGTTTCTCCCGTGGATGCCCGATGCCGACCAGCGCGAGTTGCTCCGCGTCCTTGAATGCTGGCGCGATCCATGCAACTGCATCCGCGAGATTTTCGGGCGGCGCATAAATATCGTTGTCAGCTGCCATCTCCACTTTCGGCAGAGTCGTTTTTACATCCAGAGAATGAAACGAAGCGGTCACAATAAATTCATCCGCGTGGCGCGTGGCGACAAATCCGCCGCTTGCTTCTAAAATTTCAGATAATAATTTCAATCCATTTTCAAGGCGGGTTTCGAGCGTAATTTCAGACGACGTATCTTTTTCCAGATGACGCAATTGCTGGCGATATTCGCTTTCGCGTTTGGCAGCCAAAGTACCAATGATCTCGCTGACCAATCCATACAGCGAGTGAGTAAAAACAGCGAGGTAAGCGGTTAGAATCACCGCGGTCATCATGTGACTCCACTCCCATGCGATGACCACGTATACGGAAGTAATGATAAATGTGACCAGCGCATGGATTGGCAGCTCATACAAGGCGGTGCGGCGCTCCACCAATGTCTGGTGGCGAGCCACGGAAATACCGAGAAAGATCACACCTACGGTAATCAGGGCATCTTGTATGATTCTGGGGCTGGGGCTGGTCAACGCCAGCGAGAAACTCCCATAGGCGATCTCGCTAACAATTAGAATAGAAGCCACCACAAAATATACATTGACCTGTTCCACTCCGGTTTTTCTTCTTAATTGCAGGCTGTATAAAATGGAAAGTCCAACACACCACAGGTAAATTGCATACACCGTATATTGATATCCCAGCTTCATGCGCCCCACAAAAAGTAGATTGGTCTGCTCCTGTATAAAGACTTCATGTGTTCCAAATAATAGCGCTGCGGTAATAAAAGCAAAAATATAAATGGCAGCGACTATCCATTCGTTTTTATTGTGCGTATTCGGGGAAATAATATTGGGGGTCAGGTCGCGCCAGACAGCCAGCCCGATCGTGAGCATAATGGCGCGGATGGCGGTCGAGCCCGGAATTTGAAGGTAGAGATTAATTGAAGCGCTTAAGAAAAAGACGGATAACGTGAACAGGGCAATCGCAGCGCGGATCGTGACGCGGCTCGGGAATCCGCGTGCAAGCAGGTAAAGCGCCAGCCAAAGGGATATCCCCATGCCGAGATAATCAACAACGAAAGTAGCTGCAAATAAGGTATTTTGCATCTTTATAATACTATACGGCAAAAAAAAGAAAAGTCAAGTTCAGAATCCGCTTAAATATCCGTTCATCCGTTCTCATCCGCTGGAAATATCCGTTGGACACCTTGACATTAACCTAACGTAAGGGTTTATATTAACCTCATGTTCACTGTAAAACAACTCTCCACCCTGGCGGGAGTCACCCCGCGCACGCTGCATCACTACGACGAGATCGGACTCCTCAAGCCGTCCCATATCGGCGATATGCCGCTGGAGGAGATCCGCAAGATTATGGGACGCCGTGATGTTGACGCGCTTGGGGCGTTGGAAAATCATCGTGAAGCGCTGACCAAAAAAGTGGAAAGAACGAAGCGTTTAATCATCACAGTGGACAATACTATTAATCATCTAAAAGGAAAAACGAAAATGAGCGACAAAGGTTTATTCGAAGGCTTTAGCGAGGAAGAACAGGAAAAACTCGCGCAGGAAGCCGAGCAGAAGTACGACCCGGCAACGGTACGCGAATCAAATCGCAAATGGAAATCCTACTCGAAGGAGAAGAAGGAAGCGATCCTCGCGGAAGGCAAATCCATTTATGTTGACCTCGCCGCGGCCATGCCCAAAGGCGCGGCGAGCAGGGATGTGCAGGCTGTGATCGCGCGCTGGCATAATCACATGCAAAATTTCTGGAGCCCGAACGACGATCAATTGCTTGGGCTTGCGGATTTATACAACGACGATCCGCGCTTTTGTGATAATTACGAAAAGGTCGCGCCCAATTTGAGCGAGTTCATGCGCGAGGCCGTGAAGGTGTATGTGAAGGGAAGGATGAAAAATAAAGGATGAAGGATGAAAAAAGCCGGAGGCGAAAGTATTCGGTTTTTTTCTAGCTGCTCGCTCCGCTGTAACGCTTGACTCCCACTCGCCACACCTGTGACGCAATGATTAAACTGATAAAACTTATGCCAAAGAAAATAAAAATTTGACTTGTACTCAAATCTCCGCGCAATGCCTGAACCGGAATTGTAGTTGCCAGGGCAATTGGAATTACGAACGTAACGATCACCCTCAACCACCACGGATAAACCGTTGCGGGATAGCGGCCGGTATCGGTCAGCGCCTGCAGGATGGTGATGTTGTTGTCGAATTTCGTAAACCAGAAAGTAAACGCAATCAACACGATCCACAGGCTGTAGATGACCAGCGATCCGGAAATAGCCAGCAGGATAAAAATAAAAATATTGAGCGGAGCGATCACATCCCCATTGATATTAATCCCGACGATGATTAAGGTCGCCGAGACGAGCAGGTCAAAAATGCGCCAGACCGTGATGCGCGAAAAAGTGACCAGGAACATACTGTTGACCGGCTGGAGCAAAACATAATCGAATGACCCGTCGCGGATGCTGGCGTTGAATTTTTCGGTATTGGGCCAGATGAACATCGCCAGGAATGTATTGACCAGCATAAGCACGCCCAACAAGGCGATCAACTCGCCTTTGCCCCAGCCGCCCAGCGACACCGTGTTGCTGAAAATAATTTGCAGGCTGAGAAGTTCCCATGCGAGCCAGGTCAAATCTAAGAGGACTTCAATCACCGCCTCGGAGCGGTAAGCCAGTGACATTTGTAAATTTACTTTTATAAAAGTTGAGATCAAACGCAGAAAATTCATATTACGCTCCCACGGCTGAAAATTGCTTAATGCCATTCGCCCACGTCCAGCGGAATATGACAAATGCAATGAATAACCAAATAATATCCATTGTGTAGCCTTGCAGGATTTGCGTGCCGGAGAGTTTTCCGAGGATCAATTGTGTGGGAAAATATTTGAATAACTGAAACGGAAGATACACAGAAATATCCTGAATAACCTTTGGCATCAATTGCAGCGGCACAAATTGGCCCGAAAATAATGCGACGGGGATTCCATACAACCGATATAACGCCCACACGCGCTGAGTCCAAAAGGCGACGCAGACAATCGCCGAGCTGAGTAAAAAATTGATAAAGAAGCCAATGATCAACGTGGGAATCGACAACAGAATATTTACCCAGGAAGTCGAAGCAAAGATGGGTGTGTAAAGCAGCCAGAGCATGACCCAAACAGGAAGCAGCACCAGTGTGGTCAATGCTTTAAACGCGATATTATTGGTCAACGCATTGGTTAAGATCGGATGAATCGGGCGAATGATCTCGCCTGATAAAGTGCCATCCTGAATTTTGTGGGCAAAATTATAAACAACGATCTCGCTGGTTACTTGATCGACGATCAGCATGGCCATGTAGTATGTGACAAAATCATTGGCGCTGAGTCCCTTTACGCTGCCTTGCGCATTCGCAATCGAAGTCCACACGGCAATGTAAATCACCGGCTGAACAATCCAGTAAAGGACATACATAAAAAGGTTGGCGCGGTATTGCCATTGCTCCGCCCAATTGACCTGCCACATGCGTTTGAAAATAAGAAACATAAAAACTCCTTATGTCATTGCGAGGGCGCTCTTGTTCTTCGCCCGACACTTGCACCGCACTGCGTTCGGTGCAGTGCAGGTGAGCAATCTCCCACACATATGGGGAGATTGCTTCGTCGCAAAGTGCGCTCCTCGCAATGACAGATTCTATTGGTTGAACGCCTGCTCGATCACATCCTCGATCGGCGGATCGGCGATGGTGATATCGTGGATGGGCAGATCCGCTAACATGCGCGAAGTAACGCGGGTGACATCCTCCGCGCGGACTTGGATGTAGCGCTTATCTGCATCTTCCTCGTTTTGGACTTCCGTCCCGTAGCCGCTCAAGTCGTGGGAGTCAGCATCCGCTAAGCGCACGCCGATCAACTTGAAGGGCGCGATCTTGCGCGAGAGGTCGTTGATTCCGCCATCGTATTTCAGGCTGCCCTGGTGGATGATAATAATCCGCTCGCACAGCGCGGTCACATCCGCCATGTAATGACTGGTGAGCAGAATCGTCGCGCCCGTGCGTTTGTTATATTCGCGCAAAAATTCGCGGATGCGCACCTGACCCGTGATGTCGAGTCCAATCGTGGGCTCATCCAAAAATAAAACTTTCGGGCGATGAAGAAGCCCCGCGGCGATCTCGCATTTCATGCGTTCGCCGAGCGAAAGATTACGCACCGGCTTTTTCATCAACGGCGCGAGTTCAAGCAGATCATCCAATTCTTTAAACGTTTGTTTATATTCATCATCCGGGATGCGATAAATGGCTTGATTGAGCAGAAACGAATCCGCGGCGGGAATATCCCACGCGAGGCGGTTGCGCTGCCCCATGACGAGAGTCATCGCGCGCAAATATTCGGGCTTGAGCTGCCACGGGGTGAAGCCAAGCACGGTGGCATTCCCGCCAGTGGGATGCAGCAAACCGGAAAGCATTTTGAGCGTGGTGGTTTTCCCCGCGCCATTAGGGCCGAGGAAGCCAACGACCTCTCCCTGCGCGATATTAAAACCAACCTGATGTACGGCTTTGATGTCCTTATATTTCCGCTTGAAAAAACTTTGGACTGCCGCGCTAAAGCCCGCTTCACGCTCCGGCACTTGATAGGTCTTGCTTAGGTTTTCAACAACAATGGAATTTGAAGGCATGCGCACTCTCTCCTGTAAAAGAAAAAAATTGTATCATTGATAGAACAAGAGTGCTGGATTAACATGGAACTTATTTCAATATCCAGCGTCAATGTAACGAAATCATCTTACGCAGTTTGATCTTTTCATGTCGCCCTGAGCGATAGCGAAGGGTCTCTGAGACAATGTAGAGGTTCTTCGCTCACTTGCGCCGCGCTGCGGATGCAGTGCAGGTGTCGCTCAGAACGACACTGCGTAAGGTGAATACCGAAATCAAAAATTCTGGAGATAAAAATGAAAAAAATATTCCTGCTCGTAATTGCTTTATTTGTTCTCGCCGCCTGTTCAAATGCCAGCGCAAATGTCACCGGTGATTGGAAACTCGTATCTTATGGCAGCGCCGCCAACCCCACGACTGCGGTTGCCGATGTAGATACATCCATTAATTTTGACGCAAAGGGTCAGGTCAATGGAAACGTGGGCTGTAATGGCTTTGGCGGAAGTTATGAAATGAAAGGTGATACGGTCACTTTCGGCGCGATGGTATCCACGATGATGTTCTGCGAGGCGACTTCAGATCAGGAACAAGGTGTTCTCAGTGTGCTTGTCAATACCGCGAACTTGAAAATGAACGGGAATACGTTGACGATCACATCTGCTGATGGGGCTTCTGTTGTAAATCTAGCGCGTAAGTAAAAATCTTTTAACCACAAAGGACACGAAGTACACAAAGGGAAATTCTTTTTAAAGGTTTTCCTTAGTGCTCTTTGTATACTTTGTGTTTAATATCTTTTATTTTCAAAACGCCGAGACGCGATACCAAACTTCGACATTGACATTGATCGTCTTGCTGTGCTGGATATCCATATCCAAACTCGGTTCGGATGCGGGCGCAGCAGATTGGGATCGCATCATCGCCTGAGGCTTGAACATCATCGGTGCTTCTTCATCATAAGTATTCTCGATAAAATCATACACGCCCAATAATTTCACACCCAACGCCGCCGCGACTTTTTCCGCTTTGACTTTTGCTTTTTCAATGGCGACGTTCAATCCGCTTTCGTGTGCGGCATCTTCGTTATATTTCCACTCCACGCGCTCGAGGCTGGCATTCTTTTGGGAGGAAATCACATCCAGCATTTCTGCAAATTGATCCAATTTCTCGCAGCGGATTTTCAATCGATAAATTGCACTGGATGACTTTAGCAAGACTCCGCTCGATGTTTCGATTTGAACGCCTTGCAATTTAACCGCGTCCTCTTTCACCCCCAAGTTACTCAGCGCTTCGACAAGTTGATTCACCTCTTTGGCTTTCTTCATCGCCGCATCCCCGCTGACGACTGACGAGCCTTTGACGGTCACATGCAAATCGGCGTGAGTTGCGGAAATTTCTTCGCGGTGGCTTGCTGAAACTTTAATCGTATCGGGTTTGGATTCCATAAAGCGCCTCCTTTTATGTCACGGTTAATCTTTGCGCGGAATATTTCTCGTAGCGCTTTTCTTCCATCACCCTGCGGATGCGGTCAAAGCCTTCCCAAATTTCCGTGAAGGATAGATACAGCGGCGTGAAGCCAAGCCGGAGATTATCGGGTTCGCGGAAATCCGGGATGACATTCATCTCATCGATTAAGGCGCGGTTGATGCGATAGCCTTCAGGGTGACGGATACTGATGTGCGATCCGCGCTGCGCAGAGTCACGCGGCGAGCCGAGCGAAAATCCAAATGGGACGAGCAGATTCTCGGTCAGAAAAATCGCGTAATCGGTCATCAGGATGGATTTGGCGCGGAGTGAATCCATACCGGCTTGCAGAAGCGGTTCGAGCGCGGCTTCCATGGTCAGCATGGAAATGAGCGGCTGCGCGCCGGAGAGAAAACGTTCGGCGCCGTGGGCCGGGGAATAATCGAGACCGAAGACGAAAGGTTTGTCTTGTCCCCACCAACCCCAAATGGGTGAAGATAATTTTTCTTGAATCGATTTATTGACATAAAGATAAGCGGGCGAGCCGGGTCCGCCGTTGAGATATTTGTAGGTGCAGCCAACGGCGAAGTCGGCGTTGCAATCATCGAGGGCGATCGATACCGCGCCGGCGGCGTGACTCAAATCCCAAATCACGAGCGCGCCTTTGCGATGCGCCATCTCGGTGATCTGTTTCATATCGTAGAGATATCCGCTTTTGAAAAGCACGAGCGAAAGCGTGACGAGCGCGGTATCTTCATTGATCGCTTTTTCAAGCGCATCGAGGTCAGGCGTGATGCCGTCATTTTTAGAGTCAATGCGCACGATCTCGTGGCGGTTTCCCAACAGTTGAACGCAGCCTTGCAGGATATATAAATCCGATGGGAAATTCATTGTGTCTGTGACAATGCGCGTCTTTTGCGGATTAAGCGCCAGCGTCGCCATTGTGAGTTTGAACAAGTTGACGGAAGTGGAGTCGCTCACAACCACCTGACCCGCTGCCGCGCCGACCAACCCCGCAATTTTCTCGCCCACGCGCGCAGGCGACTCCCACCAGCCTTTGTTCCAACTGCGCGCCAGTCCGCCGCCCCATTCTTCTTCCACGACTTGTTTGGCGCGCTCGATGGCAACTTTTGAAAGCCGTCCAAGCGAGTTGCCGTCGAGGTAAATTAAATCGGGGTCGGTGACGATAAACGCGTCGCGAAACGAAGCGAGTTTATCCTGTGAGTCAAGTTGAAACGCGTATTCCGGGGATACCTGAAAGTCTTTGTTCATTTGATCTTTTTCCTTTTATTGTTTGATCTCGCCAACTTTAGATTTTTTGCCACAGATTTCACGAATTATCACGGATTTTTTCTTGGCTCTCTGAGTGTTGCCGTGATGTAAGTCGGAGTGCCACTCCGACTTACGCCAGGCCGCCAGATGTGCTGGCCTATCACGACGATTCCCAATGAACCAAATAATAATCCGTGTAAATCAGTGAAATTCGTGGCTAAGATTTTTTCTCGACCTTACTCATCGCATACTCCGCCAGCGCGGTAATCGTCAACGATGGATTGACTCCCGGGTTTGCAGGCATGATCGAACCATCAATAATATACAGCCCCTCGTAATTATGTAAAGCGAAGTTTTCATCGACAACACTTTCTGCGGGCGATTTCCCCATGGGCGCGCCGCCTAAAATGTGAGCGGTGGTGGGCAGCCCCAGAAGATTCTCTCCCATCGAGCCGAGCGCCACGCCGTTCGTGATCTTCGCGAACTCGCGCGTCAACTCGTGCGAGCCTTGCACCTGCGCGTTGATCTTATAGCCGGGTTCTTCATCCGCGACCATGCCGATGCGGAATAACGTAAACAAACTGCGCCCAATGCGGAAGCGCATGCGATTATCCGCGTGCTGCATGATCAGTAAGATCGTGGTGTTATGCGCCCAGCCGGGTAAGACCAGCGCCTTGAGAAAATCCAGCGGATGAGTGAACGACCACCAGAGGAATTTCAAAATCCGCATCGGCACGCTGACATCGGTGTCGATCAGCGGCGCGGCGAGGAAACGCATGAGTGAAGACCCATCCGGGTAGCGGACAGGTTCGATGCGCGTGATTTCATCGTGGTTGTAAATGGATGAAATGGATACGCCCTCCGAGTAGTTGATATCCGATTTACGCGCCACGCTTCCCAATAAACCTTCGGAGTTGGTGCGTACCATTGTGCCGAGTTTGGGTGAAAGATTGGGCAATGACTTTTTTACATCGCGCAGATTTAAAAGCAATTTGATCGTGCCCATCACGCCCGCTGAGAAGATAACATTCTTTGCATAAACTTTTTCATATTTCTTAAATAACGAAGTCGAACTTCTATACGTAACCTCGTAACCTGTATCTTGTAACGGCGTAACATCAACTACCTCAACTTCTGCTTTAACTTCCGCGCCGTTCTTTTCTGCGAAATACAAATAATTTTTCGGGAGCGTATTCTTTGCGTTGTGACGACAGCCCACCATGCATCCGCCGCAATGCTGACAGCCTGCGCGCTCGGGACCTTCGCCGCCGAAGAATGGATCGGGCACGGTGATTCCCGCGTCGCCGAAATATGCGCCCACGTCCGTTGCGCGGAAGGTTGATCCCATTCCGCGCTCTTCGGCCATCTCCTTTAAGATCAGATCCGCTTCCCATAATCTAGGATTGCGTGCAACGCCGAGCATTCTCTTTGCCGTTTCATAATGAGCCTTAAGCGCTTCACCCCATTTTATATTCTGATTCCATGCAGGCGTCGCGAAGGTTTCAGCGGTGGGAACTTCCAACACGTTGGCGTAACCCAAACTTCCGCCGCCCACGCCCGCGCCGTGTAAGACCATCACGCCTTTGAGCAGGCTGATCTGCATAATGCCATGCCCGCGAATGGCGGGCAGCCAGAGATATTTCCAATACTGCCAATTGGATTTTGCGAAGTCACTGTCTTTGAATCTTTTTCCCTTTTCGAGAACGAGAACCGAATATCCTTTTTCGGTTAATCGCATGGCCGAAACGCTGCCCCCAAAACCCGAGCCGATGATCACGTAATCGTAAGTTTGCATAAGACCTCTGTTGCCTGACTGTAACCGGAATACTTTTTGATAAGGCTATTGTATCCAATCTCTCTTCTTTTGCGGATTTTATTCTGCTTAAAGATGTGATCAGCAACAAGCGCAAGGTCAACGATCACATGGCGAGGGTGCTGGCGAGATGGGTAAACGTGTAATGGGGGAGCTGATCTGTGTCACCTAAAGACTGGCGAGACCGTGTTGGTGATATTTTGGAAGCGATTGCCGAAATCCAGAAATTTACACACGGAATGGATTTTACATCTTTCAAGGAAGACGATAAATCTATCCGTGCCGTTGAAATGAATTTCATCATTATCGGTAAAGCGGCGAGTCAAATCCCCGAAGAAGTTGAAGAAAAATATACAACCATCTCATGGAGTCTTATGCGTGCCATGCGGAATTGCATTGTGCATGTCTACTTCAAAATTGACGAACAACTCATGTGAGATACCATTCAAACCGACTTGCCGCCTTAATCCCTGAACTCGAAAAACTGCTCTAATTTCACCCTTCATCCTTATGTCTTCCTCTGCCATGCCCACGCGGACCGTGACCCCGTGCGCGGACTCGTGGTTCAACAAAGCCAAACTCCTCCCAGGACAGGATTGGGAATTGGAAATCCGCAAGGCTGTGCGTGAAGCGGATGTGGTGGTAGTTTGCCTTTCAAAGAAGCAATTCAATCAGGCAGGGTTTCGACAAAAGGAAGTCCGCCTTGCTCTCGATACCGCCATGGAAAAACCCGAAGGCGAAATTTTCATCATCCCTGCCCGATTGGAAGAATGTGACAATCTCGAAAGCCTGGGAAAATGACATTGGGTGGATTTGTTTGAAGATGATGGTTATGAAATTCTCATACGGGCTTTAAATGTGCGAGCAAGTTGTATTGATGTTATTTTATCCCCTAAAATTGAAAAGCCTACTTTAGAAAAAAACTTGCAAAAACCATAAAAGATAGCCCAAATACTGTGGAAGTTGGTGGTAATGTTTCTGATAGTGTGGTTTGGCGTTGGTGCATAAATCAAAAAGTAGGCGCAATCCGCTGGGAAGGATTCAAAGTTATGCCACTTGCGACTTTGAGGCATTCCGAGATGTGTCATTCTGTTAAGGGCAGCACATCGAATTTTGTTTTGATCGTCGCGGCATCGCCGAAGAGATTGCAGGCATCGCCCCAACGCGCGACGGCGCGTAGAGTCAATTGCTCTCCGCTGCCGCCGATCATCACGGGCGGATGCGGTTTCTGCACCGACTTCGGTTCGAGGATCGCTGCGTTGATTTGAAAATACTTCCCGTGGAAGGTCGCGCGCGGTTCGCTCCACATCTTGAGCGCGATCTGGATCGCCTCTTCCATTTGCGCGATGCGGACGGCGGGCTTCTCTGGGAATTCCCAATTGTATTGTTGATACTCGGGGATGTGCCAACCTGCGCCGATGCCGAAGGTCAGCCGGCCGCGGCTGATGATATCCACGCTTGCCGCGATCTTTGCGAGGTGCGCGGGGTTGCGATACGCCACCGAGGTGACCAGCGTCGCGAGGCGGATCTTGCTCGTCACAGCCGCAAGCGCTGAAAGTGTTGTGAATTCCAAATTTCATGATGTGTCTCCGTAAAAACAAAATAAAAACCCCGCCTCACACGAGACGGGTTTTCTATTCTCTATTCTCAGTACTTCACGAAAACGTAGTAACGACTTCAGTCGTTCGGCTAAAAAGCGACTAAAGTCGCAACTACGAAGTCTTTTTGTGAAGTACTGATTCTCTTATTACTGATTACTTCTTAAACTTCTTCTCCAACTCCATCACAACGAGCACGATCACGCCTGTTGTTATGGCAATGGAAAGATCGCATCCGCTCAGGGGCATGACGACAAAGAATTTCGCCAGCGCGGGGATGTACATCACCATCAATTGCAGGACGACAACTAATAACGCCATCCCCGCCAACAGCGGATTGGTCAATAAGCCCATCTTGAATAATGATTCTTTTGCCGAGCGGGATGCCAGCGCCTGAAAGACCTGCATGAACGCCAGCGAGGTGAAGATCATCGTCTGCCATTCGGGATGACCGTTGAAGTAATACCACGAGCCGAGTCCCAGCGCGAGCGCGCCGATCAGCACACCGACCCAGATCGTTTGGAAACCCGCGCCGCGTGAGAAGACGCCTTCGGTCGGTGAATACGGCTTGCGCTTCATCGTATCCGCTTCGGGATTTTCCACGCCCATGCCGAGTCCGAGCAGACCGTCGGTGAGCAGGTTGAGCCATAATAATTGCAATGGCAATAACGGTAACGGCTTGCCTAAAAATGGCGCGATCAACATCACCAGCACTTTGCCGATATTGCCCGCCACGCTGAACTTCACGAACTTGCGGATGTTATCGTAGATCGTGCGTCCTTCTTTTACCGCGGCAACAATCGTCGCAAAATTATCGTCAAGCAAAACCAAGTCAGACGCTTCCTTGGAAACATCCGTGCCAGTGATGCCCATCGCCACGCCGATATCCGCTTTGCGCAGCGCGGGCGCATCGTTCACGCCGTCACCGGTCATCGAAACGATGTGACCTTTTTCCTGCAAGGCCTGCACGATGCGTAATTTATGTTCAGGCGCAACGCGGGCGAACACATTAACTTCATCAACAATATTTTTCAATTCATCGTGCGATAGATTTTCGATCTCGGCGCCGGTGACCGCCTTTATGCTTGAGGCGGCGTCCCCGCCGCCGGGGACGCCGGCAGGATCAGAGACAATGCCCAACTGCCGCGCAATTTCAATTGCGGTCAATGGATGGTCGCCGGTGATCATCACCGGGCGGATGCCTGCGGCGCGGCAGAGCGCGACCGCGTCTTTGACTTCCGCGCGCGGAGGATCAATCATCCCGAAGAGTCCCACGAGCGTGAGGTTCTGCTCAAGGTCGGTTTGGATGACTTCGGGGATGACGTTCAACATGCGGAACGCGACGCCGAGCACGCGCATCCCTTTTTTGGCGAGACGTTCATTCGCCGCTTCTATCTTCGTCCGCCACTCTGCATCGAGCGGCTGGGATTTCCCCTCCACCCAAATATGGCTCGTGATATCGAGCAAACCATCCACGCTGCCTTTGGTGAATGCGATGTAACGCTGGTTGGCAATATCCAAGCCTGCGAGCATTTCGGGATTGTATTGACCCAAATGGTGGACGGTGGTCATGCGCTTGCGTTCAGAGTCGAAGGGAAATTCAGCGGCGCGCGGGAAGGAACTATCCAGCGCCGATTTCCAATATCCCATTTTTGCGGCGGCGACAACCATCGCGCCTTCGGTGGGATCGCCGAGTGTGTGATAACGATCATCACCGGTGTCTACGAGTTGCGCGTCATTGCACAGCGCGCCTGCAATTGCCGCGAGGGACAGAGATGAGTGCGCGGGCGTACCCAATCCGCGGGTGGCGTGAAGCGAGCCGTCGCGTCCAATTTCTTCGGTGAGGTCGAGCGCGTGTTCGGCAACATCCAGCACCACAACGGTCATTCGATTTTCGGTCAGCGTGCCGGTTTTATCGGAGCAGATGACGGTGACCGAGCCGAGCGTTTCAACGGCGGGAAGTTTGCGGATCAATGCCTGACGCTGTAACATGCGCTGCGCGCCGAGCGCGAGCGTGATCGTGACCACGGCGGGCAGACCCTCCGGCACGATGGCAACCGCAACGCTGACAGCGGTGAGTAGCATGTGACGAAGTTCATCGCCGCGCATAATTCCTAATACGAAAATTAACGCCGCGATCACAATGCCGATGATAGCGAGGTTTTTTCCAAGCGCATCAAGCCTGCGTTGCAGCGGAGTTTGGGACTGCACCACTTGTTGAATCAATTCGGCGATCTTGCCGAGTTCGGTGTTCATGCCCGTTGCAACCACAAGCGCGAGTCCGCGCCCTTGTGTGACGATCGTTCCCATATAAGCCATGTTGCGGCGGTCACCGAGTGGCAGTAAGTTTGAAGGGTCACTTGAAAGTGTAGCGGTTTGTTTTGCGATCGGTTCTGATTCGCCCGTGAGTGCGGCTTCTTGAATTCTTAAATTAACGGCTTCGAGTAAACGCAAGTCAGCGGGGATGACGTTGCCCGTTTCCAATTGGATGATGTCACCTTGCACGAGTTCACGCGCGGAGATTTCTTTAAGGTTGCCATCACGCAGCACGCGCACGATCGGCACCGCCATTTTCTTGAGCGCGGCGATGGCTTTCTCCGCGCGATATTCCTGAAAGAATCCCAGCAGCGCGTATAAAATGACGATCGCGAGAATTGAAATTGTGTTTTTGGTATCGCCAAGCAAACCCGCCATCACAGCCGCGCCGATGAGAATCAAGACCATCGTGGCGGTGATCTGCTCCCATAATATTCTTAAGGGAGAACGTCCGCCGCGTTCGATGAGTTCATTGACGCCATATTTTTCGAGTCGCGTCGCCGCTTCATCGCGGGTCAGTCCGCTTTGCTGATTTGAGTGCAGGGTCGAGAGAGTTTCTTGAATATCGGTGAGATGCCAGTTCATGATTTATTATCCAATTTATTTTTTCGGGTATAGATCCATGCCAATGAAGGCATTTGTGCGCGGTATTGATACACCAGATATGCGCTGACTATGAATATGCCAAGTGAGAATACCAACGGAAGATGCTGCTTGATGGCGTCGCTGATCAACATCCACTCATGCCCAAGGACATAACCCGCGCCGATGAGAAGTGTACACCAAATATATGTGCCGATAAAAGTCGCAATGAAAAACTTAGGGAAGGGAATCTTCGCAATCCCTGCGGGGATGCTGACCAATGTGCGGATGCCGGGGATGAATCGCCCGATCAGCACCAGCCCCGCGCCCCATTTGTGCATCTGCTCTTCGGATTTGGTGATCGTGGAGATGTCAATGCGAAATATTTTCGCAAACTTTTCGACGACAGGCCGCCCGCCGATCCGCGCCACCCAATAGGTGATGGACGCGCCGATCGCGCTGCCGAGTCCCGCATATACACCCGCGAGCAGGATGAAACTCGGGGCGATGCCGTGATGTTCGATCAACATCCAGCCTGCAAATGCGAGAATGACCTCGCTCGGCGTAATGCCCGTGGCGTTTTCAAAAACCATCAGCCCGAACACGCCCGCCCAGCCAAATTCATCGAAGATCATTTGCAGTGAAGATAAGATCGTTGTTTCAAGTTTATCCAGCATATTTTGTTCACCTTATGTTGAGGCGAAGGTCGTAAATAAAAAGACCATCGCCAAAGATTGGACGATGGTCTTGCCTGTTACAGAACAACCGGGAAAAATCTTCCGTATTGACGGCTGTGCATCCCAAATACTTGGGCGGGCTACTCCCCATCGGAGTTAAAGAGATTTTACAGGGAATATATTAGAGAAACCTGATAAAAATGCTGTCAGGAACTATCAGGGTTGAGGAAATAAAAAATCACCGTTTCTATAAGACGGTGATTTTCTTTCGGCTTTTATCTTTCTTGTTACTTACTCACCTTACGCAGAACTCAATCCCGAAGGGATGAAAGGATTGTAGAATAAGGACATACAGATGTCTAAATCCCGAAGGGATGATATGGTTTGCTTCATAAAAAACATGACACCCCTTCGGGGTTATCGTGCCGATTTTTCACAAATCTATAATCATTCCACTCCTTCAGAGTTTTGCTTGCGTAATGCCGTTTACTTGATCAATCCCAACTTCTTCCCCGCCTCGCCAATCACATCCATCGCGCGGGCGATCTCGCTGGTTTCATGCGCGGCGGTGACAGTTGCGCGCAAACGCGCCAATCCCTCAGTCACCGCAGGCGAGACAACCGGCAGCACAAACACATCGTTGTGCTGTGATTCACGTGTCATGGCAAAAGCCATATCGTCCTCGCCGCACAGTACCGGGACAATGGCGGTCTCGGTCAGCATGGTGTCGAAACCCATGCCTTTGAGTCCCCCGATGAATTGTTTGGTGTTTTCGTTCAAGCGTTCAATGCGCCAGGGTTCATCCAAAATTACTTTGAAGGCTTCGTTCGCGGCGGCGGCTTGTGCGGGCGGCAATGCCGCGGAAAAAATAAACGCGCGGCTGGCGTGACTCAAATAGGTGATGATCTCTTTGCGCGCCGCCACGTATCCGCCGACTGAAGGAATGGTCTTGCTCAACGTGCCCATTTTGATGTCGATCACATCGCCAAGCCCAAAATGCTCTTCGATGCCGGTGCCGGTCTTGCCGAGAACGCCAACAGAATGGGCTTCATCGATCATCAGCCATGCTTTGTATTTTCTTGTCAACTCAAGCACCTTTGGCAGATCAATGATGTCGCCATCCATACTGAAAACTGAATCCGCGATCACCATTTTGGTAACATCCGCGGGCGCGTTCTTGAGCAAGCCTTCGAGATGCTCCATGTCGTTGTGCCTGAAGCGGCGAAACTCCGCACCAGACATCAAACAACCGTCGACGATGGATGCGTGGTTTAATTTATCCGAGAAGACATAATCACCGCGTCCCATCAAAGACGAGATGACAGTCAGATTCGTTGCATAGCCCGATGAGTAAGTCACCGCGGCTTCGGCATGTTTAAAATTCGCAATCGTTTCTTCGAGTTCCTTATGGATCGTTAGCGTGCCCGCCAACATACGCACGCCGTTCGTGCCGGTGCCGAATTTATCCACGGCTTTCTTCGCGGCTTCGTTGATGCGCGGATGTCCCACCAAACCAAGATAGCTATAAGACGCGTACATGCCCATCTCGCGTCCGCGTACCCGCACCTTCGCTCCACTCAAAATCTCTTCCACGGGCTGGTTGTAATAATACAGATCGTTCGCCTTTGCCGCATCGATGCGGTCAGTAAACGCCTTGACGCGGCGGGTTACAGAATCATTCGTGTTATCAAAATCCATGAGGGAAACCTCCAAAAAAGAATGAGATAAGTTTAGTCTAGGGGGAATGTTCTGTCTAGTTGAATGTGAAGATTATCCAACTAATTTTTTTAGATCATCTTCATTGATGATTTTTACACCCAATGATTTTGCTTTTTCAAATTTCGAGCCGGGGTTTTCGCCAAGCACAAGGTAACTGGTTTTCTTGCTGACGCTATCGATCGATTTTCCGCCGTTGCTTTCGATGAATTCTTTAATTCCATCGCGCGTGAATCCTTCCAGTGTGCCTGTGACCACGAATGTAAGCCCATTCAACTTCCCAGACTGATTACTGGTTACTGATAACTGACCTTCCGGATCAACGCCCGCGGATTTTAATTTCTTCAACAATTTTTGATTCGCCGGTTGCAAGAACCAATCCACGAGAGATGCCGCGATGTTCGGCCCCACGCCTTCGATCTGCTGGAGTTCATCCACGCCAGCTTTTGATAAAGCAGATAGATTCCCAAACGCGCGCGATAAATCGCCCGCCATGACTTCACCCACCCCATGAATTCCCAGCCCGATGATTACGCGATTCAAACTCTGACCACGAGCCTGGTCAATCGCCGCGAGTAGATTCTCAGCCTTCTTATCTGCAAAACCTTCCAGCCCAAGCAATTGCTCCTTCTTCAATGCGAACAGATCTGCCACATCTTTGACCAGCCCCTCTGCGATCAGTTGCTCCACGATCTTGATGCCCAGCCCCACAATATCCATCGCGCCGCGCGAGACGAAATGTTCAATGTTTCGCACCAACTGCGCGGGGCAAGCCGCGTTGACGCAATACCACGCGACCTCGCCTTCAAAATGTTCCACCGCCTGTTCACATGCCGGACACTTCATCGGCGGCTGGTATGATTTTTCCTTGCCGGTACGTGCATCCACAATGGGACCGATGACATACGGAATCACTTCGCCCGCGCGTTTGATCAGCACACGATCTCCCACGCGGATGTCCTTCTCGGCAATGAAATCAAAGTTGTACAGCGTTGCGCGTTCCACGACCACGCCGTCAATCTCAACGGGCTCAAGCATGGCATACGGAGTCAACACGCCTGTGCGACCCACCGCAACGCCGATATCATTCAATGTCGTGCTCACTTCACGCGCCGGAAATTTATATGCAATTGCGCCGCGCGGATCTTTGCCAACGAAGCCCAATTCATTCGCAAGATTCAAGTCATCTATTTTGATGACCATGCCGTCGGCTTCATAAGGTAAATTGTCGCGGCCTTCATTATATGTTTCGGTATATGCAATCGCAGATTCGAGGTCGTTAAATCTTTTGGCTATATCGGTGGTTGGAAATCCAAGTGCTTTGAGATATTCAAGAATTTCCCATTGCGAGGTTGGTACTTCGCCGCCTTCCGAATATACAATTTGATAGACAAGTAAAGTTAGCGGGCGCGAAGCGGTCAACACTGGGTCGAGTTGGCGCAGCGATCCCGCCGCTGTGTTGCGCGGATTGAGATAAGTTTTCTCGCCCGCTTCCTCTAACTTTTTATTCAACGCATCAAATTCTTTAATGGGGATAAATGCTTCACCGCGCACAACGAGATATTGGGGAGGTTTAAGGTTTAAGGTTGAAGGTTGGCTTTCAACTTTCAACCTTAAACCTTCAACCGGAATCCGTAATGGAATTGCCCGAATTGTTTTTAGATTAGAAGTAATATCTTCGCCGACTTCTTCATATCCGCGGGTTGCGCCTTGAACGAAGAGTCCATCGCGATAATGCAGCACAACCGATAAGCCGTCTATTTTTGGCTCGACGACGAATTTTGTTTTCTCCACGCGGTCATCAATTTTGGAGACGCGCTCGAACCATGCGCGCGCGTCATCCGCGCCGAAGGCATTCGCGAGCGAGAGGATCGGCTTGGGGTGGCGGATTTTCTCGAAGCGGTCGGCGAGTTTCGCGCCTGCGCGCTGCGTGGGTGAATCGGAGGTGATCCATTCCGGGCGCGCAGATTCGATCTGCTTGAGTTCGTTCAGCAGCCGGTCATATTCCGCGTCGCTGATGATGGGCGCATCCAAAACGTGATAACGATAGTTATGGAAGTTGATTTGGGATCTGAGTTCTTTGTAACGGGAGAGAAGTTTGTCTGCCATATTTGCATTATACGTCAAATAAAAAAACCGCCCGTATAAAATACGGGCGGTTCTGCGGGTCAGTCGAGTTTACTCCAGAGGTCTATAGGTTTGCGCGCTGTGGGTCGCGATGACGCCGAGGGTCGTGATTCGTAAAATATTTCCGCGGGGTTTAGCGGGTCGGGCAAAATTGTGAATAAATGACGTTCTACTAAAATATCCGCGATCGTTTTAGATTGATAACGTGTGAGTCCTAGTTTTTCCGAAAAGTCTGTCAGGTTGAAACGCCCAAGACGAATCACAAAGTTCAATGCAGAGCGTAACGGTTCCGAGAAAAGAACAACATCAGAGGGTCGGACGTCTTCTGTTCGTGACATGAGCTCCTTGACTGCAAGCTCATAGGGTGATTCGTTCATGGTGAGCCCCATTTTTTATAGCCTTAATCCTTGATCTGGTCTACCAGACTGCGCATGGCTTTGGACATGACGTTATCAGGGTATTTAACGGAGAAAATACCGGAACTGGCGAGCGTCATCATTTCATCTGAATGAGGGAAGATGGCTCCAACCGTGGCTTCGTAGGTTTGTTCCACTCGCACGCGGACATCCTCTGCGTTGAACTGGGATGGGACTTTGTTGACCACGATGAGCAACTTCGGCACATCGAGTTTCTTGGCGACATCCACGGTAACAACTGTGCCTTGGTAATCCTGTGAATCAGGGCGCATGATGATGATCAACGCGTCAGAGATGGCGATGGAAAGTAAGGTTTCTTCGTTAAGGCCGGGGTGCGTGTCGATCATTAAATAATCGAGATCCAGTTTTTCGATCACATCGCGGAATCCGTCGTTAAGCAAACCGACATCATACCCTTCGCGCAGGATGCGGGCGATTTCACCCGCTTTGATGCTGGAAGGGATGAGGAATATCTTCCCTTTGATATTAGCGCTGACTTTAGCTGTGACATCATGCGCGGCTTCATCGATGGCGCATTTGCCCCAAAGATAATCGTTTAAGGTATGAACCGTTTCCGATTCATCCAGGTTGAATAGAACGTGAATTCCAGGGGACGAGATATCCGTATCAACAACGCCGACACGCATTCCGTCTGTTGCCAATAGCGAGGCAATATTGGCTGTAGTGTTTGACTTTCCCGTGCCGCCGCGGAAGGAGTGAACTGAAATAATTTTAGACATCTTTCCTCTCCAATTTCTTTGTGATGTGCTTGCCAGTTTTTATGCCGATTATATTGTTTGATTATAGCCGAACTATGCTGAAAATGTGAGAGATAATTTGAAGACTTTTCATTTACTCAACACTTTGCCAACGCCCACAGTTTCTGTCTTATTTTATGTTATATTTTGATTATTCTATTTTACAGGCTTATTCTCCCCTGATTACAAATTTCATGCGACCCCTTTTCACACAAAATGGCTACTAAATATATGGAAAACATTTCTAAGTCAGTTATTCAGGAAATAAGCGATGATGCCCTGATCGCAGAATTTAAGGGCGGGAACGAGCAGGCTTTTGATGAGTTGTATCGTCGGCATCTTCTAAGCGTTTACAAAAGGGTCCGTTATGTTATCCCTGAAAACGATGTGGAGGATGTGACCCAGGAGATCTTCATCGCAGTATTAAAATCGCTGTCAACATTTCGCGGCGATTCGCAATTTGGAACATGGCTTCGTACCTTAACAAATTATAAAGTAGCCGAATTTTACAGGAAGCGTACACGCAAGCGCGAACCGCTCGTTGTGCCGCTTTCCGAAATTTCCGGTCGAATGGAGGGGGCAACCCCCAAGATGTTGGAGGAGCGTATTTTTTTACAAAGCGCGCTTCAAAAACTTCCTGAGAATTATCGCGAGATCATTCTCCTTCGTTTGGCGGAAGACCTGCAATTTAATGAGATTGCAGAAATTACAAATCAAAACCTTGAAGCGACCAAGTCCCTGTTTCGCAGGGCGATCACGGCGCTTCGTAATCAATTGGATGAATAACCATGAGTCAACTTGGCAAATACCCCAACTCAATGCAAGATGACCGACTGGCGGAATTTACCGATCAGGCGCTGGCAGGCAGGCTTAACCAGACCGATGCAGATGTGGATGAGGAATTGCTCGCACTCGAAGAAACCATTCTCCGTTTGAAAGACGCTTTTCCCCCCGCTGCTGCGCTGGATCAATCCACGGTAAAACAAATGCAGGTGCGCTTTAATGCGCGTGTAAGGCGGGAAGCCCGGGAGGTAAAGCAGCCATTTTGGAAAAAATGGTTTAAACCCCAGTCGCATTTGCAGCTAGGAATGGCTTTTGCGGCAGCGGCATTTTTGATCACATTTGCGGTCTTTGCCCCCTCAATGACAACAGTCGGTCCATCCACTTCCGCCACTGCGTTGACACCCATGAAAAACACATTTGTGGTGATCGCGCTGGCCGGAGTGATACTAATTTTTTTGTGGATAAAACGCCGAAAGTAGAGCACGTACATTTCACGGCGTATTAACGGATTTGAACTATTTAGCAAGGAGATAGTTCGTCGAAAAATCTTTTTGAATTCCTTGAAGTTCGATATCGACTTAATTCTGTTTTTAAATTTCATTAAAGGAGAGAACCATGAACGTTTCTAAAAAGAAGACCACTTGGACGCGAAGTTTATTTATACTCATCGCAGTAATATCTGTAGTATCGTTGCTTCTTTCTGCTTGCGCTTCCGTTCCAGGTATGGAAGGTGGCGCTGGCGGCGGTGGCAATGCCGGCGGCGGTGGAAATGCCGGCGGCGGTGGAAATGCCGGCGGCGGTGAGAACTCCAATGGCGGCGGAAACACTGGTGGAGGTAATGCTGGCGGCGGTGAGAACTCCAATGGCGGCGGAAACACTGGTGGTGGAAACGCCGGTGGTGGGAATTCCGGCGGCGGTGGAAACTCCAACAGTGGCAGCACTGGCGGCGGCAACTCCGGTGGTGGTGGAAACTCCAACGGTGGCAGCACTGGTGGCGGCAGCACTGGCGGCGGCAACTCCGGTGGTGGAAACACCAACGGCGGCAGCACCGGCGGTGGAAACACTAACGGCGGCAGCACCGGCGGCGGTAACACCGGTGGTGGTGGAAACTCTGGCAGCGGCAGTTCCGGCGGCAGCACCAGCGGAACTGGCAACACGAACACTCAAAACCCCGGTGGCGTAGATGTTCGCGGCTCGAAGGAAGACCCATCCGACCCATGTTTGGATGCGGGACAACTCCCATGCGGACAGGGCGATCACGGTAAGGGCAACCCTGTCAACGGAAGTCTGCACGCGAATTGTCGCGCGGCACAGGGTGAAGTGGATCCGCTTTGTTCTCCAGAAAGCATTCTTCCTCCTCCGGTAAAACCCACGGAACCCCCGACATCACCCACGGAACCTCCAACCGGTCCTACCGAGCCCCCAACAGGCCC
>VFKN01000060.1 GCA_009885525.1 Anaerolineaceae bacterium
TCGCACCCATCGCGGATGAGATCATCATCACCACAAATCGTCCCGATGATTACGCCTTCCTCGCGGACTCCAAAGTCTCCCGACTTTGGACATTACGCCTGGTCTCCGACCTCAAACCAAATCGCGGCGCATTAGGTGGATTGTACACAGCTATCGCATCCGCAACACACCCACTCGTGGGAGTCGTCGCGTGCGATATGCCCTTCGCAAGCCGGGAACTATTCGCGGGCGCAATCAAAATCATAGACGAAGAAAACGCGGATGTTGTCATCGCAAAAACCGACGAGGGCTACGAACCGTTCCATGCTTTATATCGGCGGGAGAAATGTCTGCCCGCGATTGAATCCGCGATTGAATCAGATTTGTGGAAAGTCATCTCGTGGTTTCCACAAGTCAAAGTGCGGACATTGAATCTCGATGAAATTAAATCCTTCGATCCAACAGGCTTATGCTTTCAGAATCTCAATACACCCGAAGAATTTGCGGAAGCCGAACGACTGGCGACTATTTAACTCACCTTGTGCAGACAAAACTCCGAAGGGATGTCATGTCTTTATGGCACACATCATGCCATCCCTTCGGGATTTGAATGCCTGTATGCTTTATTCTATAATCCTATCATCCCTTCGGGATTGAATCCTGCATAGGGCGAGTCATTAACTAACGACTATCTGACTATTAAGACCGGGCAAGGCGCATGTGCCACAACTTTTTGACTCGTGCTTCCCAACACCAGCCCTGCCAACGTACCCAACCCGCGCGAACCCATCACAATCAAATTACTTTCACGCGTGACCGCTACTTCAAGGATTGCCTCGGCAGCCGAACCCTCGATAAACTCAGTGTGAATTTCGCAGGGCAGTTTTCCAACCGCATCGACAGCACTTTCCAAAATGGATTTTGCCGCTTTCATGCGCGCGTCGATGGCAAATTGCATGTTCGGCTCGCCAAGATACGACGGGATGAAATCATAAGCCACCACAATCCGGAATTCCGTTGCGTTCAGGGTGCGCGCCAAATCAGCAGCGACACCGGCGGCGTGCAAGGCATGGTCAGAACCGTCTACAGCCAATAGAACTTTTTCAAACATGTTATCTCCTTTTTCTGTGGGGTACAATCTCAGTATACAACCTCTGCATTTTAATTTCATTAAAAGGAGCCTTACACATGTCCCTGAATCTGGATGTCATTCGTCAGCAGTTTCCCTCTTTGAATCGCCCCGCAGTTTTCTTTGATAACCCGGGCGGCACACAAATTGCAAAACCATCCCTCGATCGCATTACAAAATATTTGATCGAAAATAATGCCAACCACGAAGGCATGTTCGAGACCAGCCGCAAGTCGGATGAAATCCTCCACGAAGCGCACGCGGCCATGGCGGATTTTTTGAACGCTTCCCGCCCCGAGGAAATCATCTTCGGGAATAATATGACCACACTCTCCCTATATTTTTCGCGCACCCTCGCGCGGAATTTAAACGCCGGCGATGAGATCGTCGTCACCAGGCTTGACCACGACGCGAATATTGCACCCTGGCTATTAGTCGCGGAGGACAAAGGCTGCATCATCACGTGGATCGACATCGACGTGGAAGACGGCACGCTCAAAGTGGATGAGTTCGCCAAGGCGATGGAGCGCAAGCCGAAGATCGTCGCTTTCGGCTATGCATCCAACGCGCTGGGAACGGTCAACCCCGTGCGCAAATTAACCAAGATGGCAAAAGATGCCGGTGCGCTGGTTTACATCGACGCGGTGCAATACGCTCCGCACGGCCCGATTAACGTGCAGGATTTGGACTGCGATTTTCTCGTTTGTTCATCCTATAAATTTTTTGGTCCGCACACGGGCGCGTTGTATGGGAAATTTGATCTGCTCAATTCATTGAAGCCATACAAAGTCCGCCCGGCATCGAATGAACTTCCCTATAAATTTGAAACCGGCACGCAAAATCACGAAGGCATCGCGGGCGTTTTGGGCGTGCTCGAATACTTCGAGTGGATCGGGAATCAGTTCGGTGACGAATATGCGCTGCCGTGGAGAGAAGCAGGCTTCAGCGGACGCAAATTAATCTTCAAGCAAGCAATGTCCGCGTTGAAGGCGTATGAAATGGAACTCTCTCGCGCGCTGATCGAAACCATCCAATCCGTGGACGGTACGCGCATTTACGGTCTCACCGATATGAATCGATTAGATGAAAGAGTATCCACGGTTTCATTCACGCTCGAAGGCAAACATCCCAATGATGTTGCCAGGCAACTCGGCGACCTCGGCTTCTACGTGTGGGACGGTCACTACTACGCGCTCGCAGTTGTGGAGCGTTTAGGTCTGCTCGACAGCGGCGGCATGGTGCGCGTCGGCGCGGCGCATTACAACACATTAGATGAAATTGCGCGCTTCGGCGAGGCGTTGAAGAAAGTCGCGCAGGGATAAAGAATTTATCCACGAAGTTCACGAAGAAACACGAAGTTCTTTTTAGTGGTCATTCGTGTTCTTCGTGGATAATTTTTTTCGATCTGGGGAAATTAAACCAACTTGCACTGCTAATAATGTGCTAGTAAAATTCTACATAAATCTACATTGATTTGTGCGCCCAAAAAAGTAAAATATAAACATCATAGGTAAGGGCGTAGATGCGCCCTTGCTTTATTTAAAAAATCCTAAAAATGCGGAATCAACCATGTTCATAAAACGTCTTCAACTCGGACTGATCCACGTCGCTGTGGCGATGACGCTCGTGCCGATCAACAGCACGCTCAACCGCGTCATGATCAAAGAACTTTCCATCTCTGCCACGCTGGTTGCGATTCTCGCATCGCTGCCATATGTCTTCTCCCCCATTCAAGTTGCCATCGGCTCATACTCAGATCGCCATCCCGTTTTTGGGCTGCGCCGCACGCCGTACATTCTCGCGGGCTTGCTCTTGTGCGTACTGGGACTTTTCGTCTCACCGCAGATTGCATTCTTGATGGGCAAGAATTTAGCGCTCGGCACTTTCGCGGGCGTCTTTGCATTTGGCTTATGGGGCATGGGCTACAACCTCGCCAGCGTTTCATATCTCTCGCTCGCCTCCGAAATCTCAGGTGAAAGCGGACGCGGCAAAACGATTGCGATTATGTGGTTCATGATGATCGTCTCGATTATTGCCACCGCGATTGGACTCAGCCGCATGGTCGATCCCTACACCCCCGAAGCCTTGATCCGCGCTTTCGGATATATCGCGGTTTTAGCCTTGATACTGGGTCTGATCGGCATCGCCGGTCTTGAGCCCCGCTCGGTGGATTCCGCTCCGCGCTCGGAAAATTATTCCATAAAACAAATGGCTGCTGCAATTACATCGAATCCCGTTGCAGTGATTTTCTTCATTTACTTATTTTTACTGCTCGCCGCGATTCTCGGCCAGGATGTTTTGCTTGAACCTTTCGGCGCGGAAGCCTTTGGCATGACCGTGACGCAGACCACGCGCATCACATCCATTTGGGGAACGTTCGTGCTGGTCGCGATCCTTATCGCGGGCGCATTGGAAGGACGCGTGGCGAAGAAAAAAATCGCGCAGGTTGGTAATATCGGCGCGCTGTTGGGATTTGTAGTCATCGTTATGAGCGGATTAATGATCAACAAAAGTATCTTCTACACCGGCGTGACCTTGCTCGGTTTCGGCACGGGAATTTCCACGGTGGCGAATCTCTCGTTGATGTTCGACCTGACCGCGCCCGGCATGGTGGGACTTTATATCGGGGCGTGGGGATTTTCGAATGCGCTGAGTCGCTTGGTGGGCTCGGTGCTCGGCGGCGTCTTGCGCGATGTCGTCAATCAGATTACGGGAATTCCGGTCAGCGGATATCTCGTCGTGTTTGGAGTCGAAGCGTTGATGTTAGTCGCAGCCGCGATTTTGCTGACAAAGATCGATGTGCAAAAATTCCAGAAAAATATTGAAGAGCCATCCTTTATTGAAAAAGTTGCTTTATCAGCGGAGTAAAACATGACCGAAGAATGGCTTTCATTAAGTGATGCAGCGACAATATTGGGCGTGCATCCCAGCACCGTCAGGCTGTGGTCGGATAAGGGCGTGCTGCCCACGCATAAAACGCAGGGCGGGCATCGCCGCTATAAAAGCAATGAAATTTTACTTTGGGCTGAGTCAAATAAAAAACCACATGAAGTGCCGACTGAAAACTTGATGCAGGAAATTATCAAAACCGTGCGCGTGCAAATCTCGGAAGGGCGTTTACAAGCCGAGTCGTGGTATCAAAAACTGGATGAGGAAGCGCGCACGCAATATCGTATGAGCGGACGTTCGCTGTTCCATGGCTTGATGGCCTACGTTGCCAGCGATGGCGCGGATGCCGCCACCGAAGCCTACGCGGTCGGTTACGAATATGCTTCACGCGCGCGCCGCTACAATCTGAATTATGTGGACGCAGTCAAAGCCTTTTTATTTTTCCGCGACGCGCTGGTTGAATCGCTCTTCAAAGTCTACGGTGACGCCAATGCACCCGCCAACCAAACCGCGCAGATGTATTCCAAAACGCACACTTTCACCGATGATATTCTGGTCAGCCTTTTGGAAACGTATCAATCGCTGGAAAATGCGAATCGGTAATTCGTAACGCGACATTTATGTCGCGTTTTTTTCTCCGCAAATCCACGCGAATTTCCGCTACTCTTTTTAATTCGCGCGGATTTGTGTAGATTAGCGGATTCTTTTTTCCTTGACGTACTGAACATCTGTGCTATACTCTCGAAACACCACAATAATCGTCATTGCGAGGAGCGTTTTTGTTTTTCGCGACGAAGCAATCACTTTCTTCATGAAAGATTGCTTCGTCGGCAAGAGCATCCTCGGCGCAATGACAATATCGATATATTGGAGATTTATCACATGGCAAAAAAATCCTCACGCACTGCGGAACAACCCGCCCAGAATCAAAACATAGACAACGCCAAACGCGCCGTCCTCGATAAAGCCGTTGGCGATATTTTAAAACGCTACGGCGACGGCGCGATCATGCGCCTCGGCGAAGCACATGGCATGGTCACTGAAGTCATCCCCACCGGCTCACTCTCGCTCGATATTGCACTCGGCATCGGCGGTATTCCGCGCGGCCGTGTAATCGAAATCTACGGGCCCGAATCTTCCGGTAAAACCACACTCTGCCAGCACATCGTGGCCGAAGCGCAAAAGATGGGCGGCACCGCTGCCTTCATTGATATGGAACACGCGCTCGATCCCGGCTATGCCGCCAAAGTCGGCGTGGATATTGATAACCTGCTCGTCTCGCAGCCCGATACCGGCGAGCAAGCGCTTGAAATCGCCGAAACCCTTGTGCGCTCCGGCGCGATCGATGTGGTCATCATCGACTCGGTGGCCGCGCTCGTACCGCGCTCCGAAATCGAAGGCGATATGGGTGACGCGCAAATGGGTATGCAGGCCCGCCTCATGTCACAGGCGCTACGTAAACTTTCCGGCGCGATCAATCAGACCAAAACTTCCGTCATCTTCACCAATCAACTGCGCCAGAAAATCGGCGTGATGTTCGGCAATCCCGAAACCACCACCGGCGGACAGGCGCTCAAGTTTTACGCATCCGTGCGCCTCGATGTGCGCCGCATTCAATCCATCAAGGTCGGCGAGGAAGTCATCGGCAACCGCACGCGCATCAAAGTGGTCAAGAACAAAATGGCGCCGCCGTTCCGCACCGCCGAGTTTGACATTATGTTCAACGAAGGCATCTCCAAGTCAGGTGATGTTTTGGATCTGGCAACCAAATTCGAGGTACTCACGAAGCGCGGCGCATTCTTCTCTTATGGAGATATCCGCATCGGGCAGGGACGCGAGAACGCCAAAGAATATCTGCGCGGCAACCTCGACATGATGAACGAAATCGAAGGCATTATCCGCCAGAAAGCGCTCAGCGGCGAGATCGCACTTCCACTCGATATCGGCGGAGACTCGCTCCAATCTTCGGGCGCAGCGGTCGAAGAAGAATTGTAGACTCTGGAGTCAGGCATCTTGATGCCTGGACATTTCCATCAGCAAGCTGATGGACTCCAAATATAAAAGTCGCAGAGATATTCTCTGCGACTTTATGGTTTAATCAGGATATGCTGCGCATCCAACTACGTTCGATATTCATTCTGCTTTCGATTATTTTCCTCGCCTCGGCTTGTGCCCCCGCGACGACACCCACCGCGTTTCGACCTCCCACCCAGATCCCGCCAACGAAAGTTCTGCCGACCGTTACCACCATCCCGCTGGTTTACACGATCTTCCCAACCTTGACCCTCACGCCTGTTGTAAAAGGGCCGTGCGCCAACGATCTGAAATTCATTGAAGATATTACCATTGACGATAACACCATCGTTTCGCCAAACTCATCCATAGACAAACAATGGCTCGTACAAAACACAGGGACCTGCAGCTGGGATTCAAAATATCGAATAAAGTGGATTGGCGGCGATCCGCTTGGCGCAGTACAGGAACAAACCTTATATCCCGCACGCGCAGGGACTCAAGCCGTATTGCGCATCGTCTTCATCGCGCCCGGCCTTGCCGGAACATATGAAAGTTCATGGCAGGCCATAGCGCCCGACGGAAATTTATTCGGCGACTTGATCTATATCAAAGTGGCAGTATCAGAATAGGAGATGCAATGACTTGAAGGAAGAATATTCCTAACTCAATTCACGCTCATAAAGCCAAACATACGCCACAAACCGCGCATCGCGGCGTGACCGAAATCGGGTTTCAAAAATTGATTGGGACAGCTGCCCGGAATAACCGTGATGCCGTTCGCCTTGCACATCTCCACTGCCGATTGCGAAACACTGGTCATGCTTTGCGCGAGACCGGGTTTCGTGCCCATCATGCAATGCATCCACACACGCTTGATGCCCAACTCCGCGCATTGCTGGATGACTTGCTCAGTCACTTTGGGATTGGTCAACATAAATACAGCATCCGGCTTTTCAGGGATGGATTTTAGGTCGGGATAACAAACATCGCCATCGAATTTATCAATGCGCGGATTGACTGCGTACACCTGATAACCCGCGTCTTTGAATTTCTTGTAATTCAAATTACAGCCCGTTTCGCGTTTATCCGAAACACCCACCACCGCGATCCGCTTTTGCGCGAGGAAATCCGCTACAAGATCATCTATTTTTGCCATTGTGAATTCTCCTTATTGCAATCTATGAAATTATATACATGTAGCCGCATAAAATACAAATGACAAAAATCACCTTTGCAAAACAAAAAGAGCCCCCATTTTTCAACAGAGGCTCTTGGCTATTCGACTAACGAACTACTCAACTAAGTAACTAAACAATCTGCGGCGTGCCGCTGGTCTTCTTGGAAGGCGGCGGGAAGATGGCTTCAAAATCAGCGCGGTTGAGAGATTCAACTTCGAGAAGTTTTTTCGCGACCAGGTCCAATTCTTTGCGATACTTGGTCAGAATCTTCTTGGTGATTTTATAAGCATCATCCACTAACTTGCGGACTTCGGCATCGATCTTCTGTGCAACTGCTTCTGAATAGTCGCGCTGCTCGGAAATTTCGCGGCCGAGGAAAATCAACTCTTCCTTTTTGCCGTAGGTCATCAAGCCGAGTTCGCTCGACATACCCAAACGGGTAACCATTGTGCGCGCCATTGACGTTACACGTTCAAGGTCATTGGATGCGCCGGAAGTAACATCATCGAACATGAGCTCTTCGGCAACACGCCCGCCGAGCAGTCCGACCAGCGCAGCGTTCATCTTTTTGCGCGAGGTCAAAATGCGGTCTTCTTCAGGGCGATACCAGGTGAGTCCACCGGCTTGACCGCGGCCCACGATGGTAATTTTTTGAACAGGATCAGATTCAGCGACGGCGTTCATCGCTACCGCATGACCAGCCTCGTGGTAGGCAATGATGCGCTTCTCTTCTTCCGAGATGAGTCGTGACTTGCGCTCGGGTCCCATCACCACGCGCTCAATCGCTTCTTCCAATTCGGATTGACCGATGGATTTCTTATTGCGGCGGGCGGCAAGGATTGCACCTTCGTTGACAAGGTTCTCAAGATCTGCACCGACGAAACCGGGTGTGCCGCGCGCAATGTTGCCGAGATCCACAGCGGGTTCCAACGGCTTGCCTTTGACATGCACCTTGAGAATGGCTTCGCGTCCCTTCATATCGGGGCGATCCAATGTGACGCGGCGGTCAAAACGACCGGGGCGCAGCAATGCAGGATCGAGAATATCGGGGCGGTTGGTCGCGGCGATGATGATCACATTCGTGTCAGTATCAAAACCGTCCATTTCGACCAGCATCTGGTTCAGGGTCTGCTCGCGTTCATCGTGTGAACCGCCGAGACCCGCGCCGCGCTGACGTCCTACGGCGTCGATTTCATCTACGAAAATAATGCAGGGCGAGTGGCGCTTGGCTTGCTCGAAGAGATCGCGCACGCGGCTCGCGCCAACGCCGACGAACATCTCGACGAATTCAGAGCCGGAGATTGAGAAAAACGGCACGCCTGCTTCACCGGAAACGGCTTTCGCAAGCAGAGTCTTGCCTGTTCCGGGAGGGCCGACCAATAAAACGCCCTTCGGAATACGCGCGCCGAGTTGAATGAATTTCTGAGGTTCTTTAAGGAACTCAACGATTTCTTCCAGTTCCTGTTTTGATTCTTCAGCGCCGGCAACATCCGCAAATGTAACGGTGGGATGTTCGCCGCTGAACATGCGCGCGCGGCTCTTGCCGAAGGACATGGCGGCATTGTTGCTGCCCTGTGCCTGACGGAAGATGAACCAAAGCACGCCGCCCATAAACAGGATCGGCAAAAGATATAACGCGCTGCTCAAAACGCCGCCCCATACTGAAGGCGCACTGGATTCAATATCCACTGCGGTGAGTTGCGCTGGAGTTACCCCAAAACTGAGAAGTTGATCCACCAGGGTTGCTTCTGACTCTTTGCGGGACTCAATAGCATCAGCTTCCTGTCCGCCTTTTTTGATAACGCGAATCGTATTGTCGCTATCAATTGCAATGCGGGCAACCTGTCCATTCTGTACTTGTTTCGCTACTTCACTTATCGTAAGCGTTTCTTTTACATTGGTGTTCTCACGAAAACCCATGTAAAGCATTGCGCCAATAGCGACGATCAAAAGGAAATACACAAAAAATGATTGACTACGGGAATTCACGGAATCCTCCAAAATTGACTTTCTGGCTGGATTATACCAAGCCTAACCACTAGACGACATGTGCAGGCGAAATATTATATGATTCTCTAATGTGCGTTTTATGTGACTTTAGGGCGGGCTGCGCGGTGCGAATCTGCTCTACCCCAAAAATAAAGACCCTGAAGGCATGCCTCAAGGTCTTTTGTACATTTGTTTCCTGTCTACTTTCTCAATCCATAAACAACGGCAAATGTCCCAATGACAAAATATGCATCCACTGGGCGCGTTCGCCTTCTGTGAGGATGGCCGCATCTGCGACCACGCTGGCGCCCGCCTTATCGAGGATCATACGCATACCTTGCAGCGTGGAACCCGTGCTGATGACATCGTCCAAAGTGACGACCTTCTTGTTCTCAACCAGATGTCTGTCTTTTTCATCGAGGATCAAAACCTGCGGTTGACCGGTTGTAATGGAAAGCGTTTCCGCCTGAATCGCATCGCCCATATAGGGTTTGTAGGTTTTGCGCAGAACCACATAAGGCTTTTTTGTTTCAACGGACAACGCATACGCCAGCGGAATGGACTTTGCCTCCGCTGTGACGAGAATATCATAGTCAACATTTTCGAGTTTCTCTGCGAGCGCGCGCGCGCAGGTTTGCACCAACTCGGTATCCCCGAGAATATTTAGGATCGCGATCCGCAAGCCGGGTTTGATCTCAAACAAACGCAGATCGCGCTTTAAGCCTGCAATTTCAATAGCATAGACTTCATGTTTGGACATGGACTTCCTCCACATGGGAATTTATTTTTGCGTGCGTAGTTTATCATATTAGATCTCTTGCATAAGTTCTTCTTCTAAACGTAATGTCGTTCTGAGCGTAGCGAAGAACCTCTACGATTGCGTCAGAGACCCTTCGCTAACGCTCAGGGAATCACGATTGAGTGCGTAAGGAACGTACTTATGCAAGAGGTCAATTTAAGAAATAGACCGTCTTGACCTGACAATCTTTACAAGTAACCTTTCAATTTTTCAAAATCACCTTTGTCAAGTTGTTCCTTGTAAAGATCGCTTAAAAGCCAAAGCCCGCTTTCACGGATTTTTTCCTTGGGCGAAGAAGAACCCAACCACGCCGCTGATGGTTTGCACTCGTCGCATCGTGAAACTGTCGAGATAATTTTCGATTCCAAGTCCAGGCGTGCTATTTTATCTTCCACTTCAAGCACAATAAACTCAAAATTTTTCTGCATATATTCCGAGACCATCTTTTCAACCAGTACCTGCTGCTGAATATCTAATTTCCCTTTTTGTTCCTCTCTGGCTTTTGGCGTTGATAAATCCAATTCCCATTGTTCTAAAAACGGATGATTTCTCCGCTTTAATAACGCGCTGCCTATCGTTTTCCGAAAAATACTGCGGTCTTTATTCTCCTGTAAAAAATGCTGACGTATACGCGACCTTAATTGATCGTTTCCAGTATGTGTTCCAACATGCACGATTCGTCTCGTTCCATGCGATTGCTCCCCGTTTTCAAACACAATATATATTCCATTGTTAGAGATTTGCGATGGATTAAATGGAATCTGAAAACTTTTCCGCGCCGAAAATAATAAATGTAATTTCTCGCACATTTTGCTCATATATTCCTCTTCTCCACTATCTTTGCCGAACCACTTCAAACATCAGCACACTTCCGGCCACGCCCGCATTTAACGATTCGATGTTTCCACTCATCGGAATTTTGATCTTATGATTTACTAATTTTCTCGCAGACTCGCTTGCGCCTTCGGCTTCGCCGCCAATGATCAAAGCCAATGGCTGACGCAGGTCAACCTCCCAACAGGATTGACCATCCATGTCAGCCAGAAAAACTTGCAGACCCGCCAACTTAACAACTTGATTAATTTCTTCCCATGTCATCGTATGGATCGGCAAACGAAAATGAGCGCCCATGCCTGCGCGGACGACTTTCGGCGCAAACGCATCCGTCGTTTCGGGGGGGATCAACACCGCCTGAACACCAGCTGCCGCCGCACTTCGCAGTAACGTGCCGAGATTCCCCGGGTCTCGGATCTGATCGGGAATGAGAATAAAATTCAAGGGCTGCGGAATCGCGAGCTGGGAAAAATTCAGCACTGCGATGATTCCCTGCGGGGATTCGGTATTGCTCAAGGATTTCATCAAACCTGCTGATATTTCCTCAACCTCGATACCACGCGACTTTAAATTTTCGACCTGTAATTTTCCCCTTTCACTTAATGTCTCATCATAAAAAATAAATCGGAACAGCCAGTTCGCGAGAAGCGCATCCTCCACTAGGCGCACACCTTCCGCTAAAAACGCGCCTGCATCATGACGTTCTTTTGCACGTCCCTGCAAGGCGCGGATTAATTTTATTTTTGAGTTATGTGTCGAAGTGATCACACGCTGCTTTAGCCCAGGATTTCTTTCCAGACTTTGCCGAACTCGTCCACTGTTTCCTGATCGAAAAGCGTAATGCGCACGACCTTCAAGTTTGATTTTTCTTTTTCAAAATACTCGGTAATCGTGTTAAGCATCACGCTCGCGGCACGGTCTTTTGGGAAACCGAAGATACCTGTGGAAATGGCGGGCATGGCAATGGATTCGAGATGTAACTCATCCGCCACGCGCAGCGACCCGTAGATCGAGTCATGCAGTTTCGCGTCTTCATCGCCAGCGCCCCAGACAGGTCCCACAGCGTGGATGACATACTTCGCGGGCAGCTTCCCGCCCGATGTCCACGCGGGAAGCGAATGAAGCACCAAACCGTGTTGCTGTACCCACGCGTCACTCTCCGTTTGGATCACATCTCCGCCGCGCTGCACGATCGCGAAAGCCACCCCGCCGCCATGCTGTAAATATTCGTTGGCGGCGTTCACAATTGAATCGGTCTGCTCAAGTGTGATGTCACCCTGGGCAAGTTGCACTGTGAATGATTCTGCAAGTTTTTTTTCTACAAGGATTTTGCTCATACAAATATTTTACACCTTAATCAATTGGGAAGCGGCGGTCTAGTTGGTGAAACTTCCAAGTTTCTTATTGAAACATGGAAGTTTGTTATTTTAATTTCAAAGTTTGTTATTAGACGTTATCGGAAATAGCGTTATGATAGGCGAATGTTTCAATACGAAAATCTAAAAACACAACCTAGAAAATTTCTCGCGCAGACGAGTTTGACCGTCGCTGAA